>CAVITM010000117.1:0-7109 GCA_963645455.1 Moraxellaceae bacterium
GGCTGCCGACCTATGTTACCAGTATCGGAGAACTGGATATTAATCAGCTGCGTATGGGCATGCAGACCCTTTTGCTACAGAAGAAGGATCAGTCCCGGATGGATGTTTATAGCAGGCCGCTGTCCTGGTTTGATCCGGATGTATCCAGCTGTCTGCAGAAGGATGGCATAGTATACGGGCTCTTTCTTGTGCACCGGACAGAGGATGGGCAGCTGTGTATAGAGGTGTTGCAGATGATGCAGCCGGCCACAAACAGTGATTTGACGTATCTGTTTCGTCACGCACTGATGGCCGCATTGGATAAATACGAAGAAGATACGATGGTACAGATTTTGACAGATAGCGAAACGGCACGGAAGCTGGCGGAACGCATTCTTCCGGGAAAAGATTAAAAATTGGTGACGATAAACCCAATATTACCGTGTAAAAAATTCGCTTCAATATTACGAACATATGGAGGATGAGGCATGAGCAACGAACAACTACAGCAGACGAGACAGCAGGTAAACAATATTTTACATCAGGAGATGCGTACAGCTACCAATCTGCAGAATGTACAGCAGGACAGACAGCAGTTTTACAGCCTGGAGCAGACGCAGAATGACCAGCAGACGATCCGCGCTGCATTGATGAATGCAGAGCTTAACCTTACGGATAATGAGCAGAATCGTCTGCGTGCGATTCAGGGCAGAAATATTTCACATATCCTGCTGAATCAGAATCAGTATTCTTCTGACAGCCCGGAGATGGATATGGTAAAAAGGGATGTAGGTGCACTGGAGCAGCTGCTGGCAGGCGATTGGGATGTGGCACATGCCCAGGAGAGTCTGGCTGAGCTGGAGAGTGCTTATCAGTTTGCCATCGCATCCTGCAAAAATTATTGCATGCGCAAAAAGCCCAGCTTTCGAAGCGGCAAGCAGCGCAAGCAGATGGTAGAGGAGACATTGGCGAATCTGTTGGAAGAGCAGCGTCAGATCCAAGAGGCACGCCGCCTGGCAGAACAGAACGCGCTGCCTGCAAATATCACCAGCAAGAGAGATCTGCTTGTTGAGATAGGACGGCAGGCAGAGGTCGGCGCACAGCAGCAGGGACAGGTCGCTGGCGTGATGCAGCTGACCTATGGGGATTATGCAGCGATGCTGGGAACATACAACCGCGGACAGATTGAGTTCTCCAAGGGGGCTCTTCGCATGATCAATAACCATGCGATGTCCACCTCAAAGGGAACGGAATCATTTGAAAATCTTCAGGTTCGTGTACATCTGTTTTCAGAAGCTATGAAAAAGCTGGGAGAGCAGGCGACAGCTGAAAGAGGTTTTAAACTGCTGGATATGCTTGGGCTCAGGACAACAGCTGAGAAAGCGTTGCCTCTTTCGAGAAAAGATCTGTACGAGGTGATTACTTATGTCAATCGGAGCTCCTCAAAGACTTCGCAGGCCCTCCATGATGGACCGGAGGAGGATGGTGGTGCCAGAATTAAGCTTGCAGTTTCGGCTATGAGCAGCGTAGGAAGCGGTCTGGATAGTTGGAATATTACTTATACGCCTAAGAAGACCGAGCAGATCGTCAGGGATCAGATCAAAGCTGCCCTTAAGAACGCAGAGGATCAGGGCGTGAATGTTCCAAAGCTGTCCCAGCATCAGATGGATATGCTCATGAAGGGCAATCTTTCACTGCTTCGTGATCGCGTGTTTGAATCTATGGCAAACGCATATGATACACTTGTCCGCCTCAATGGTGGTAATGATGTGGATGCCGACGTGATTGCCACTGATACTCAGCTGGTAAACCGTCTGCTGATCTTCGAAATCACCAAGCTGACGGCTCAGGATGCGGATACGAAACTGCTGGCAGAGCATGAACAGCAGGAGTTCATGACCCGGAAAATATTTGAAAAGAGCGGAAAGCAGGATCTTGCCTCCGAATTCTATTCCTTGTGGAATGGCCCGCTGATGAAGGGCGGTTCTTCAGGATTAGAGCAGGCCGTTGAGCGTCATCTTCCTGAATGTGCGGCGTGGAGAAACGACCGCCAACGGATGAAGCGTGGATATGACGGTCTGGTAGCTTTGTGTGATCATATGGAGCAGCTGGGACAGCTGCAGGATCGTATTCTTGTGGAAGATCTGTCAGAGGCAGAATACCAGCAGATGAAGCAGCTGGCTGGCCAGATTCAGCAGCTTGTGCAAAACAATGCGACGATGAAGGATATTGAATTCGTGTCACAGGAGCTGCAGGGTACCCGTTTTGCTGAGGGCGTTTCAACTGCAAAACAGATTACAGGTTTATATAATTTTTCTTATGAGGAGGCAGTGAATGATATCACCGAGAAGGTTCGTCCTCTGAAACGCAAAGTAAAGCAGAAAGAGGCTGAACCTCAGGTCAAGATGGATGAACTTGACAAAAATGCAAGAGCCCTTGGAAATGAACTGGGTGCAGATGCAAAAGATGTATTCCAGGTATTTATGCTTAATAAACCGGCATCTGAGCTCATCCAAAAGGAAAAGGGAGGAGCCAATGCGGCGGAGCTGTCACGGCTGCGTCAGGTGCTGAAGAGTTATCTCGGTGCTGACCCTCAGTCAACACAGCTGACAGTTGGAGGTGTCAGCTTTTCGCTGATGAAGAGTCAGACCGGTATTCTTACGCTTGAGTTGGAGCATCGCTCGATTATTCTTCCGTATACGGCTGAGATACTGATGGAGCACCTGGAGAATGATATGGTGACCAATGCTTCCCTTTATGGAGCAGACGACATCTCCGAGATCCTTAATTCCATATCCATGGATCACAAAAATGGCGGCGAAATGGTTCGCACGCGTAACATTTTGTTAAAACTATTGAAGAGTCAGACGGGAAAGCCTTCGTCCTTCTTTACCAATATAACTGATAAGAAACTGTATGAGTATGCGCTGGCCTTCAATAAAGGTGACATGAGCGCACAGGCCATCATCGATAATGTCAATCAGCTGGAGAACGCAGCACTGATCAACGGCGAAGAGGCTCTCCATCTGCTCAGAACATCTCAGAAGCTGAAAGAGGAAGATGTGCATGTAGAGCTTCCGCCCCAGAAGATCCAGAGAGAAGAAAACGAGGCCCAGTGGGAGGAAAAAGAAGGCCAGGTCAAGGATCTGATTTCGGATCTTTTATTCACCACACAGACCTGGGAGCTTGACGAGAGTGAACTGAAAACAGTAGAGAAGCTCCGCGAGGCAGAAGCAGCCGGCAATGCGGAGGAGATTGAAAAATTAAGGACGGTACAGTCCGGTGAGCGGATGCGCCGTGTGATCCTGAATCATCTGGATGCCTTGTTTAATATCGTAAGAGATCCGGCGCTTTTAGACGGTATGCTGGATAAGCTTCCGCTTCCAAAATCAGAGAATGAGGAGCAGGAAGGTGAGCAGCTTGGTCTCAAGAAGCAGATTCATGCGGCTTTGGAGGATATTCTGAATAATCCGGTGCTTGAACCTCTGCGCGCTGCCGCCAACGGACCGTTTGAATTTGTCGCCAAGTTTGCTTTCAAGGGAGCAGTCAGCCTGGCACTTAAGAGTGACGATGTATTAGAGCAGCTGGCAGAGATGGATGATTCGATTAATGAAGCTGTTAAACAGAGTATGAGTGGCATCCAGGATATGATTAATGATTCGGTGAATGCCGTATTCAAATCTGAGAAGGGAAATGCAAAGGAAGCGGTTCGCCGTGAGAATTACGGCAATACACCGGAGGAGATCAAACGCTGGAAAAAGGATTCCAAGGAGGAATTGAGCCGTCAGCTGCGTGAAGCAGCCAACGGAGATCGCGGACAAGGTCTGTTCATGAAGAATGTCTTTACGAATTATTTCGGTGGCGTTTCACGGATGGATCAGCGTCAGATGCTGGCATCGGCTATGCGTTCTGCCAAGCCCTACGTGCCCCTGGGCGAAAACGCCACAGAAGCACAAAAGGAAGCTCATGAAAAGCAGGCTCTGGGCAATTACCTCGGTGGTGTCTTAAAGGGAGCAGGTCCGCTTCTCCAGAAGATGCTGCAGGGTATGCCCGTGGATTCTGTGCCGCTGGAGTTAAGGGTTGCTCTGAAAGATATGCGTTCAAACCTTGCACCCATTCCGCCGGAATACGTAAAGGCGCAGATGCGTGGCATGATTGAGCGATCCCATGGCAAGGTGACAAATATCAAGGTGGAGCGTGCACTTGGCGCAGCATCTGTCGCACAGGCATTTTTGTGCAAATTCTATGGACCGGATCTTCCTGATGAGGGTCAGGATGTAGTAGTAAAGCTTCTTCGTCCCAGTGTGCGTAATGCCATGAAGCGTGAAGAGGATATCATGATTCGGTGCGCAAAGATGACCGATCATCCGGAGGGTCAGGACATGGATCAGATGGGTGGTATGGAAGCGACCTACCGCGGTCAGCTGATGCGTATTCAGGAGGAACTGGATCTGACGCTGGAGTCCCGCAATGTGGTGCGCGGACGTATTTATAGCGAGGGTGATAAAACCGTTCAGTCAATGAAACTCAATCCGCTGGTGGAGCCTACCGTCAATGCAGTGGCATTGGAGCGGGCACCCGGCACCACCCTTGATAAATATCTCGAAGAGACACGTAAAGTGATTTCACAAGCTTATAAAAATCTGCATAATACCGAGGAGGGAGAAGATCCCGCGGATAGAACGAAGCTGCGCGCCGGATTTGACTTTGAAGATGCTTATCCCAAGCTTGTAAAGGTTCTTGCAGATCTGCAGAAGCGACAAAAATATCTGGCAAAGCTGTCTGATAAATGGGTGACCGAGGGTGTCTTCGGCGAAGGCTTTTATCATGGTGACATGCATGCAGGAAATATCATGGTTGATGAAAATCAGATGACGGTAATTGATTTTGGTAATGCCACCAAGCTTGACAAGGCGCAGCAGACACGTATCATAAAGATGATCCTGGCAGCCAGCTACGGACCGTCTATGATGGATGATTTCCGGCATAATTTCCACCTGCTCCTTGAAAATACGCCGGATGCTAAATATAAGGCCAAGCGTGCGGAGCTTGGAAAGATCATTGAGGAAGTGTTCTCCATGGGTACAGAACAGGATGCCGGTGCCCGTATCGCTGTGGTTCTTTTGAAGGCACAGGAGCTTGGCTTAGAGCTTCCGCCTGCCATTGCCAACTTCTCCCAGAGCCAGATTCGTCTGCAGCAGTCTGTTGATGAGATCAATAACATGATTGAGTCGGTGCAGCAGGAGCTTGAAGCTCTGGGGGATAAAAAGCTGGCAGGAGAAAAAAATGGGGATATGTTGGCTCTGGCACTTAACGAACAATCAGCAGAGGATCTGGGTGAGGGGGTACTAGTAGAGAATTACGATGTCGATATCAGTGCGGATGCATTTGCAAAGAAGCTTTTTGAAACAAAGGGAGCAGATGCCCGGTTTAAGCTTCAGGGAAGTTTGTATTCCGTAATTTTAACCCAGTCGAACCAGGCGCAAGTGGTGGATGCTTTGGGAGCAGAACTTGATGCTTTGTGGGAGCAGCTGGATAAACAGGATGTCACGGATGATCAGAAGCTTGCATCCATTCGCTCGTTCCACGAAAAATATATGAAAGTATATGTTGCCCATTTTGCTGAAACGAATGAACATTATAAGGTCGTGAGGGATGCGATACTCAACAGTGATGATAAGGGTGAAAACCTAAAGGGACTGAAGGAGGAAGGCGCCTTCATGGGCAAGGAACTTCGGGAGGCACATGCGCAGTTCATTGCTGCCAAAGAAAAAGAGGCTGAGAATGGCACGGATGACATAGAGAAATGGAGTGAAGATACACTAGAGAAATGGCAGAAACTCCAAAGCGTTTATCTACAGCTTGAATGTCATCGGTTCCTGGGAGTCAAGAAGGCTTTGAAGAGTCGACCGAGAGAAAGAGACATGGAAAAACCCGACTCTTTCTTTGACGTCATGTCAGAGGTTGTGGATGCAAATAAAAATGCAGCAGTAGATCGTCTTGGAAAACTCTATTCCGCAAAGATTTGGTTTAAGCAGCTGGGGAGTGAATAAATGAGAATTGCACGGTTAGAAAAGGATCAAAGGGCTTTGGTGCTTGATCTGGATCCGCTCATGATGATGGACCGGCTGGATTTTCCGGATGCTTTCGCGCTTCTCGCTGTTCAGTCAGATGAAAAACGGCGGGAGGCGCGTCCTGTAGGGATTCTGATTGCGGAGGTACATGGCGAACTGCTGGTATTGGACTGGCTGTATGTTGACATGGCGCACCGCATGCAGGGCATCGGGGAACAGCTTTTGATCGCAGCTTTTGAATATGCGGCCAAAAATGACATTACCCAGTTGGGTGCCTATCGAAACAATGAGTACGGTCGTGCAGAGATCTGTCCGGATGATGAACGTTATTTGAGAGAGCATCTGTTTTATGAGGAGCGGGCATTTGCAGGAGAATGGTCCGGCAATCTTTCACTTTTCATGATGCAGACGGGGCTTGGTCATAAGACACAGACATCGATGAAGACAACGCATTTTCGGGGACTGACCCAGGCCCAGAGTGAAGAGATTCTGACAAAGCTGCTGAGCGTCGATCAGTGCAGAACGCTTTATCCCATCTCTGCCGGGCAGCGGTATTACGATCCGGATGTGAGTGTGATACTGACAGATGGGAACCACTTGCGGGGAGGCCTGCTGATCCAGCGCATAGAGCGCAACGTGCCGCGAATCGTGGGCAAACAAATTCTGCGAACCAGGGAGAATATCCTTTATCCGGTATTGTGCTGTGCGCAGTCGGATGCGGAAGTGAACTGTATGGCAGCGGCAGCATTGAAAGCTGCCCTTATGAAATACGAAGCGACGGCACAGCTTCATATCATTTTAAAAACAGATCGATACGCCGGCATTCTACAGTCGATCGGCAAAGATTTTTTGGTGAACAATCAAATGCTGATTGCACAAGTAGATGATTACGTACACGCAGAGGAACAGGATGCACAGATGCTTAGCATGCGAAGAATTTTGCAGCTTGGATAAAACACAAGACAATCAATTACCGGAGGCGGGAGAACAGCTATGAACAATAATCAATTATATCCATTTGAACGAAATCGCTATTATTCAGGAAAGATGCTTACC
>CAVITM010000118.1:0-6975 GCA_963645455.1 Moraxellaceae bacterium
ATTTATTTGGAATTTTAAATATTATTCTGTTTTCCCCGGAAGATCTCAACATTATCAAGGACGGACCTGCCCAGAGAAGAAAATTTTTGGATCAGGAGCTCTGTCAGCTAGACAAGATCTATCTGTCTGATCTGACTGCCTACAATCAGGCACTCAAGCAGCGGAATATTTTGCTGCGGGATATGGTTTACCGGCCGGATCTAAAGGACACACTTCCGATCTGGGATGAGCAGCTGGTGGATTATGGCAGGCGCATCATCAAAAGACGGCAGGCATTTATCGAGGATCTGCAGGAGATCGTGCAGAACATTCACCTGGAGCTGTCCGGTCATCGGGAATATTTAACACTTCGCTATGAGCCCAATGTAGAGGCTATGTTTTTCCAGGATGAGCTGTTTCGTGCATTGGATCGTGACCGAAAGCAGTGTATGACATCTGTCGGTCCCCATCGCGATGATATATCCTTTTTACTCGGCGACATCGACATCCGCAGATTCGGATCCCAGGGTCAGCAGCGAACTGCCGCACTTTCCCTAAAATTATCAGAGATAGAACTGGTCAGGCAGCTGATCAAGGACACACCCGTGCTTTTGCTGGATGATGTGCTCTCCGAGCTTGACAGTGGGCGGCAGAATTATTTACTAAATCGTATCCATGATATTCAGACGATCATTACCTGTACCGGTCTGGACGAATTTGTAAAAAATAATTTTCAGATTCACCGGATTTTTCGTGTGAAGGACGGAACGGTTTCATTGTTGGAAGAATAGATACGACATTAAAAAATGGAGGTTTTTTTATGGCCAATCAGGAATATGGCGCAGATCAGATTCAGATTTTAGAGGGACTCGAGGCAGTCCGAAAGCGCCCCGGAATGTATATCGGCAGCACCTCCTCACGGGGATTGCACCATCTTGTCTATGAGATCGTGGACAATTCCGTAGATGAAGCACTTGCCGGATTTTGTAAAAATATCGAGGTTTTGATCAATCCCGGCAATACCATCACTGTGACAGATGACGGACGTGGAATCCCCACCGGCATCAATCACAAGGCCGGCAAGCCTGCAGTAGAGGTTGTATTTACCGTACTGCATGCCGGAGGAAAATTCGGCGGTGGAGGCTACAAGGTATCCGGCGGACTGCATGGTGTAGGAGCATCCGTTGTAAATGCCCTGTCCAATTGGCTCGAGGTAGAGATTTTCCGTGAGGGAAAAGTATACAAGCAGCGCTACGAGCGTGGAAAAGTCATGTATCCCCTTGAGGTATCGGATGTCTGCGACCCGGAAAAGACAGGAACCAGAGTTACCTTTCAGCCGGATGATACGATTTTTGAAGAGACGGAATATGATTTTGATACGTTAAAGCAGCGCCTTCGTGAGACGGCCTTTTTGACGAAGGGACTGAATATTACTCTGCGGGATCTGAGAAATTCTGAGGAGATCGTGGAGCGCAATTTCCATTATGCAGGCGGCATCCGTGAGTTTGTTACTTACCTGAATAACAGCAAAACCGTGCTTTATCCGGATGTTATTTATTGCGAGGGCAAGCGTGACAATGTATATGTGGAGGTGGCATTCCAGCACAATGACGGCTATAACGATGGCACCTACAGCTTTGTAAACAATATCATCACGCCCGAAGGCGGAACACATCTGGCAGGTTTCCGTAATGCCATCACAAAGACCTTCAATACCTATGCCAGAGCAAATAAAATATTAAAAGACAATGATCCGGCTTTATCCGGTGATGATATTCGTGAGGGATTGACTGCTATCATCAGCATCAAGCTGGAAGAGCCTCAGTTTGAGGGTCAGACAAAACAAAAGTTGGGCAACAGCGAGGCCCGAGGCGCGGTAGATAACGTTGTCAGTGAGCAGCTGACCTATTATTTAGAGCAAAATCCCACAGTTGCAAAAACCATCTGTGAAAAATCGCTGCTTGCGCAGCGAGCAAGAGAAGCAGCCAGAAAGGCACGTGACCTCACGAGACGTAAAACAGCCTTGGAAGGTATGTCTCTGCCTGGCAAGCTGGCAGATTGTTCCGATAAAGATCCGAAAAACTGTGAGATTTTTATCGTCGAGGGAGATTCCGCAGGTGGCTCTGCGAAAACAGCCCGCAGCCGTGCCACACAGGCGATTCTTCCCCTTCGCGGTAAGATTTTGAATGTTGAAAAAGCGAGACTTGACCGCATTTATGAAAATGCAGAGATCAAGGCCATGATCACTGCATTTGGTACCGGTATTCATGATGATTTTGATATTTCAAAGCTGCGTTATGACAAGATCATTATTATGACGGATGCCGATGTGGACGGCGCCCATATTGCGACGCTGATGCTGACCTTTTTATATCGTTTTATGCCGGAGCTCATCAAGCAGGGTCATGTGTATCTTGCGACGCCTCCCCTGTACAAGGTGGAGAAAAACAAGGGCATCTGGTATGCTTATTCGGATGAGGAATTGAATAAGATCCTTACAGATATTGGCCGTGACGGAAATAACAAGATCCAGCGTTACAAGGGATTGGGCGAGATGGACGCCGACCAGCTGTGGGAGACTACCATGGATCCGGAAAAGCGTATTTTAAAACGAGTGATCTTCAATGAAGAGGCAGCTTCAGAGATTGACCTGACCTTTGATACCCTCATGGGTGACAAGGTAGAGCCTCGCCGTGAATTTATTGAATTGAATGCAAAATATGTACAGAATTTAGATATTTAATCAGGAGGAACAGATGGAAGATACGATTTTTGATCAGATCCATGACGTCGATCTGAAAAAAACTATGGAAACCTCTTACATCGATTACGCGATGAGCGTCATTGCCTCCCGCGCACTTCCTGATGTGAGAGATGGTTTAAAGCCGGTACAGCGCCGTGTGCTTTATTCCATGATCGAGTTAAACAACGGACCTGACAAACCGCACCGTAAATGTGCGCGTATTGTCGGTGATACCATGGGTAAATATCACCCCCATGGTGACAGCTCTATTTACGGAGCACTTGTCAACATGGCACAGGAATGGTCGACTCGTTATCCACTTGTAGACGGACATGGAAACTTTGGTTCTGTGGATGGCGATGGTGCGGCTGCCATGCGATATACTGAGGCCCGTCTCTCAAAAATTTCCATGGAGATGCTGGCAGACATCAATAAAAATACAGTTGATTTCAAGCCAAACTTTGATGAGACAGAAAAAGAGCCGGTGGTATTGCCCTCTCGTTTTCCGAATCTGCTGGTCAACGGTACCACAGGTATCGCAGTCGGTATGGCGACAAATATTCCGCCCCACAATCTTCGGGAGACGATCGGAGCAGTTGTGCGCATCATTGACAATCAGATCGAGGATAAGCAGACGGATATTGAGGAGCTGCTCTCTATCGTAAAGGGACCGGATTTTCCTACCGGCGGCATGATCCTGGGCACAGCCGGCATCGAGGAATCCTATCGCACCGGCCGGGGCAAGATCCGCGTGCGTGCAGTTACAGATATTGAGCCCATGAACAACGGCAAAAATCGAATCGTTGTGACAGAGCTTCCCTACATGGTCAACAAGGCACGTTTGATCGAAAAGATCGCCGAGCTTGTCAAGGAAAAACGTGTAGACGGAATCACGGAGCTGCGTGACGAGTCCAACCGTCAGGGAATGCGTATCTGTATCGAACTGCGCAAGGATGTCAATCCGAATATTATATTAAATCAGCTGTTCAAACATACACAGCTGCAGGATACATTTGGTGTGATTATGCTGGCGCTTGTGGATAACCAGCCCAAGGTGCTCAATCTCTATGAGGTATTGAATTATTACCTCATGCATCAGGAGGATGTGGTCACCAGACGTACCAAATTTGATCTGAATAAAGCAGAGGAACGTGCCCATATTTTACAGGGCTTATTGATTGCTCTTGATCACATCGATGAAGTGATCAGTATTATCCGCGGCAGCCAGACGACTCCCGAAGCAAAGGCAAAGCTGATCGAGCGCTTTGCGTTATCAGATGCACAGGCACAGGCCATCGTGGATATGCGTCTGCGTACACTCACAGGCTTGGAGCGTGAAAAGCTGCAGGCAGAGTATGATGCGCTGATGAAGCAGATCGAGGAATTAAAGGCGATCCTGGCAGATCCGAAGCGGCTGCTTAGCGTGATTCGCTCAGAACTGCTTGAGATTTCCGATAAATACGGAGATGACAGACGTACTTCCATCGGCTTCGACGAATTTGATATTTCCATGGAGGATATGATCCCCATGACCAATACCGTGATCACCATGACGCGGCTCGGTTATATCAAGCGCATGAGTGTGGACAATTTTAAGGCACAGAATCGCGGCGGCAAGGGCATCAAGGGTATGGAGACCATCGAGGATGACTATATTGAGGAGCTTTTAATGACTACCTCACATCATTACCTCATGTTCTTTACCAATTTCGGAAGAGTCTATCGTCTGAAAGCATATGAGATTCCGGAAGCCGGACGTACCGCCAGAGGAACTGCGATTATTAACCTTTTGCAGCTTCTTCCGGAGGAAAAGATCACAGCCGTGATCCCGATCCGTGAATACAGTGATCATGAATATTTATTTATGGCCACGCGGAAGGGTATTGTGAAAAAGACTTCCATCACGGAATATGCAAACATCCGCAAAAACGGCCTGACCGCCATCAATCTGCGTGAGGATGATGAGCTGATCGAAGTTAAGAAAACAGACGATACAAAGGATATTTTCCTTGTGACAAAATATGGTCAGTGCATTCGCTTCCATGAGACAGATGTACGAAAGACCGGCCGTGCATCCATGGGTGTCATCGGTATGAATCTCGCTGACGGCGATGAAGTGGTCGGCATGCAGCTGGATTCCCAGGGCGATTCTCTGATGATCGTTTCTGAAAACGGTCTCGGCAAGTGCACCATGATGGAAGAATTCTCCGCACAAAACCGTGGCGGCAAGGGAGTCAAGTGTTACAAGATCACCGAAAAAACCGGCAATCTGGTGGGAGTAAAGGCAGTCAATCGCGAGGATGAGATGATGCTGATCACCACCGGTGGTATCATCATTCGTATCCGTGTGAGTGATACGGCATTGCTTGGACGCATCACCTCCGGTGTCAAGCTCATGAACCTCAGTGATGATGTAGTCGTTGCCAGCATCGCAAAGGTGCGTGAGGACAAATCGCTGATTGTAAATGAGGAAGATAGTGAATCAGAAGAATAGATAAGCTAGCTTTATAAAGAGGAAAACAGATGAGAACGATAGATACAGATGAGATTATCGAAACGATTCGTCGGATGTGCATCGAGGCCAATTTGCAGCTCTCCGAGGATGTAAGAGCAGCCATTGATCAGGCAGCTGACACAGAGGAGTCCCCCGTCGGAAAAAATGTGCTGACTCAGCTTCAGCAGAACATGGAGATCGCTGTGAATGAGGATATTCCAATCTGTCAGGATACGGGAATGGCAGTTGTTTTTTTAAAAATCGGACAGGATCTGCATATCGAGGGCATGAATCTGGAGGATGCAGTCAATGAAGGCATCCGCCGGGGCTATGTAGATGGATATCTCAGAAAATCTGTTGTGCGCGACCCGCTGCAGCGGGAAAATACAAAAGACAATACGCCCGGCATCATTCATTATGCAATCGTTCCGGGAGAAAATCTGGAAATCACAGTCGCGCCAAAAGGCTTCGGCAGCGAAAACATGAGCCGTGTTTTTATGTTAAAGCCTGCCGATGGCATAGAAGGTGTGAAGGACGCGATTCTCACGGCAGTCCGGGATGCAGGACCGAACGCCTGTCCTCCCATGGTGGTTGGAGTCGGTATCGGCGGAGACTTTGAAAAATGCGCGATCATGGCAAAACAGGCGCTGACCAGAAATTTTTCGCAGCGTTCAGAGATTCCTTATGTGAGGGAGTTAGAGGAAGAAATGCTTTCACGGATTAATTGTCTGGGAATCGGACCGGCCGGACTTGGCGGCACAAACACAGCACTTGCCGTCAATATCAACACCTATCCGACCCACATTGCAGGACTTCCGGTTGCTGTCAATATTTGCTGTCATGTGAACCGCCACGCCAGTGCTGTATTATAGAGGATGATGTCATGGATCAATATATCAACACACCAATCACAGAAAATATCACAAAAAATCTGCATGCCGGCGATTCGGTATTTATCAGCGGAACGATCTATGTTGCCCGGGATGCCGCACACAAGCGCATGATCGAGGCACTTGACCGCGGAGAAGAGCTACCCATCGATATCAAGGATGCCACCATTTATTATATGGGGCCTTCCCCCGCCCGGGAGGGTCAGGTGATTGGCTCCGCAGGTCCCACCACCGCCAGCCGCATGGACAAATATGCTCCGAGGCTCATGGATCTCGGCGAAAAGGCCATGATTGGCAAAGGCAAACGTTCCGCTGCAGTCATTGATGCCATTGTCCGTAATCACGGTGTTTATTTTGCTGCGATCGGCGGCGCCGGGGCACTCATTTCAAAATGTATCAAAAAATCAGATGTGATCTGCTACGAGGATCTCGGCGCGGAAGCAATTCGCAGACTTGAGATAGAGAATTTTCCCGCAATCGTAGTCATCGACAGCCAGGGAAACAACCTGTATGAGACTGCAATTTTAGACTATCAGAAAAATTATGGTTGACAAACGCTTTTTCAGTGCGTATAATATATTTTGCGTTACGGCGCAAAAGAAGAAAAATCGAAGAGAAAAACGCAAAATATTGCGGTGAATTCGGACATGCAGAAGTACTCAAGTGGCCGAAGAGGTGCCCCTGCTAAGGGTATAGGTCGGGAAACCGGCGCGAGGGTTCAAATCCCTCCTTCTGCGTTGATGTTTTTCTGAATAATGAGAAAAATATCTTGACAAACAGCTCACATGGTGATATAGTCAGTGAGTTGCGTCAAACAACAGAACCTTGATAACTGAACAGTGAAATAACCTTGAACAGATTCAAAAATA
>CAVITM010000119.1:0-6920 GCA_963645455.1 Moraxellaceae bacterium
TAACAGTCGTACCGGTCCATCCACTCACGCATCTTCCTGCATGTCTCGTCCCAGACATACATGTCCACTTCCGTGATAAAGCCATTTTTCTCAAATACAGGAATAAATTCCCCCGGCGACATAAAGCCATACTTGGGATGAATCCATCGAACCAGTGCCTCGGCACCGGATAAGGTCTCCGAAAACACATCATATTTCGGCTGAAAATAAACCTGAAACTGATGCTCTTTCAGTGCCTGCTCCATGTCATCCACGATCCACTGCTCCCGCATCAGCTTTTCCCGCAGCGAATCATTATAGAAAGAAATCTCCCTGACATATTCTCCCTTGATCTCGTTAATGGCCATATGTGCCCGATCACACATACTGCCGATCTCCACGGTAGGATCCAAGATCTGGTATACACCAAGTTTCACATTGATCTTCATGTCCAAGGGGAATTCCACTATATACTGGGCGATCTCATCGTAGCAGCTTTTGATAAAGTCGTAATCATGTCGTTCTGCCATCAGATAAAAATGATCTGCATAGGCACGGCTGGCGATCATGCCGCATACTTCGGAATAATGGGCTAAAAGCTTTCCAAGATAAATCAGCAGTTCATCGCCCTTCTGACGACCGTAGGTTTCGTTTACCAGCTTGAACCGGTCGATATCAATGGCGATGATATTCCACTGCTTGTCCGGATACTGCTGCAAAAGGTATTCTGCATATTCGCTAAAAGCTGTCTTTGTATAAAGTCCGGTAAGGTCGTCGCGCTGCAGCACATCGATCTTTTTGCCGGCTTCATGCAGCTCGATGGCACGCAGCAGGCGATGCTTCAGCACCCCGGAATGATAGGGCTTGGCCACAAAATCAGCCGCACCGGATTCCAATGCCTTCAGCTCTGCCGGTCCGCCGTTCTCCTGGCTCATAACCAGTACCGGAATATCAATGTTCTCCGCCTGCAGCTGCTGCAGCAGGGCATAGCCATCCATCACCGGCATCACAAGATCCAGTATCACGGCAGATAAAAGCTCCTTTTTTTGATTGATCAGCTCAAGAGCCTGTCTGCCATCTGCCGCAGTCAGCACCTGATAATCTCCCTCAAGTACTGCTGTTAACAGATCTCTATTAATCTCCTGATCATCCACGACCAGGACGGTTCGTCTGGGCTGAAGCTGGTTCACACCGGTACCCCCCCCGTATTTTTTTTCGCCACTTATGTACAGTATAACTGAGAACTTTCATAAATTCAACCGTCTACAGCTCACAATTGTTGACTGTACGAGGGAAAGGAATGACGTCCCGGATGTTGCTCATGCCGGTCAGATACATGACGCAGCGCTCAAAGCCAAGTCCAAAACCCGCATGTCTCGTACTGCCGTATTTGCGCAGATCCAGATAGAAGCTGTAATCCTCTTCCTTTAATCCCAGTTCCTTCATTCGGCCAAGGAGCTTGTCATAGTCATCCTCTCTCTGGGAGCCTCCGATGATCTCTCCGATGCCCGGCACGAGGCAGTCCACTGCCGCTACGGTCTTGCCGTCCTCGTTGAGCTTCATGTAAAAGGCCTTGATCTCCTTGGGATAATCTGTGACAAATACCGGACGCTTGTAGATCTCCTCGGTCAGATAGCGCTCATGCTCTGTCTGCAGATCCACGCCCCAGGATACCTTGTATTCGAACTTGTCATTGTGCTGCTCTAACAGGCGGATGGCCTCGGTATAGGTCACACGGGCAAAATCAGATTCTGCCACATGATGCAGCCGCTCTAAAAGTCCCTTGTCGATGAAGTTGTTAAAAAACTCCATCTCCTCCGGCGCATGCTCCAGCACATAGTTGATGATATATTTCAGCATAGCCTCTGCCAGATCCATATCATCAGAGAGATCCGCAAATGCCATCTCCGGCTCAATCATCCAAAATTCTGCCGCATGACGGGTTGTGTTGGAATTCTCCGCACGGAAGGTAGGGCCAAAGGTATAGATATTTTTGAAAGCCATGGCATAGGTCTCGCCGTTGAGCTGGCCGCTGACGGTCAGGTTCGTGGGTTTTCCAAAGAAATCCTGTCCGTAATCCACAGTACCGTCCTCATTTTTCGGAAGATCGGACAGATCCATGGTGGTCACCTGGAACATCTCGCCGGCACCCTCACAATCACTGCCGGTGATGATGGGTGTATGCACATAGACAAAATCCTGCTCCTGGAAAAATTTATGGATCGAATAGGCGATCAGGGAACGCACGCGAAAAACTGCCTCAAAAGTATTGGTTCTGGGGCGCAGATGGGAAATCGTGCGCAGATATTCAAAGCTGTGCTTTTTCTTTTGCAGCGGATAAGAGGGATCACTGGCTCCCTCAACCTCCACCTTTTTTGCCTGAATCTCAAAGGGCTGCTTGGCCTGGGGTGTCTCCACCAGCTGGCCGCTGACGATAATGGCCGCACCTACATTCAGTTTGCTGATGGCTTCAAAATTGTCCAGGCCATCACCGTAGACGATCTGCACCGGTGTGAAGAAAGTGCCGTCATTTAAAACGATAAAACCGAAATTTTTTGAATTGCGGTTGCTGCGTACCCAGCCGCCAACCGTCACTTCCGTGCCGATATAATCCTGTGTCTGCCGAAACAGATCCCTTACATTTGTCAAATTCATGATACTTAACCCCTTTTCATTTATTCTGCGTCTGTGGCATCTTCACCGGTAAAGGTAAAAGTGCATGTGTCCACCAGATCGCTGAGTGCGCTGGTCAGCAGGTAACGCTCCTGCAGATAAGTCTTGCCATCCTCATAGCTGCTGTCATAGGCCGCGTAGAGATCATCCTCCGTGTCATAGCTGCCGCTCTCCATCGCAGAGGAAATATAGCTGGCAAAGCCATCCTCGTCCAAGGTCTTGCCCTCGGCTGCCACCAGTGCCTCCAGCACCAGCTCATCATCCAGATTGGTCTCCATCTCACTGGTGATGCGCTCCTTGAAATCATCCTCTGTCATGCTGTAATTGGTGCTGAGATAATCAGACAGGGTGGTATCATCTGTGCAGTTTTGTGCTGTGAACTGCTGAATGTACTGATCCACCTTCTGATCCAGCAATCCGTCCGGAACGGCAATCTTGCTGATCTCGATCAGCTGATCAAGCACGGCCGAACGCATGGCTACTGTCTTATTTTCCTCGTTGGAGGACTCCAGATAAGATTTTGTGGCATCGTAAAGCGCATCCACGGTATCATAGCCCAGATTGGAGGATACATAGTCATCTGTCAGGGACTCATAGTCCATCGTCTGCTCCTCTACGATCTTATTGACCTTGACCGTAAAGACAACTGCTGCCCCTGCCAGCTCCTCGGACTGATAATCCTCCGGGAATGTCAGATCCAGATCCAGTGTGTCTCCCACATTAGCTCCGATGAGGCCATCCTCAAAGCCATCGATAAAGGTATCTGAGCCGATCTCCAGCACGTAATCCTCAGACGTGCCGCCGTCAAATGCGACGCCGTCCTTTTTTCCTTCATAATCGATGTTGACGAAATCTCCTTCCTCCACCGTCTGCTTGTCCGTATCCGTATAGGAGGGATAGTAAGCCAGCATATTGTCGATATAGCTGACGACATCCTCATCCGTCACGTCGTAGTCTCCCTCAACGGTCACAGCCATGTTCTCATAATCACCTAAGGTCACATAATCTGTCACGTCATAGGTACGTCCCTCTGACGACGCAGACTCCGTGTCATCTGTACTGCCGCAGCCCGTCAAGCCGGCTGTCAGGGCAGCACACAGCAGTGCTGCGAGAGTGATCTGCTTTATATTTCGTTTCATAGAATCGTTTCTTCCTTTCTTCTTTTCCTTCGAATTTAAATATTAGCATAGAAACAAGGAATTGAAAAGGTTTTATTGATTTTTACCCATTGGAATGATACAATAGACAAAGCGTTTAAAAACAAGGAGGATAAATCATGTCAACACCTTTGATCGTTTTTCTGGTCATATTAGCAGTACTGATCGTTGCCTTGGTCGTGCTGTACTTTCTGGGACGGAAAATGCAAAAGCGCAAGGAAGAGCAGGACGCACAGATGGCGGCCGTGGCCCAGACCATCCCGCTGCTGGTCATAGATAAGAAAAAGATGAAGCTGACCGAAGCAGGTCTGCCCCAGGCGGTAGTGGATCAGACGCCCAAGCTGATGCGCCGTTCCAAAATGCCGGTGGTAAAGGCAAAGGTTGGACCGAAGGTCATGACATTTTTATGTGATGCGGAGATCTTCGAACAGATTCCCGTCAAGCAGCAGGTCAAGGCCACTGTCAGCGGTCTGTATATCACAGGCATCAAGGGAATGCGCGGCGCGTTAGAGACACCGCCCCGCAAAAAAGGCTTTATGGCCAAGCTCAAAGAAAAGGCCGGAATGTAAATGCGAAGAGGAAGCTGCCAGCAGCTTCCTCTTTTTATGTCTAATCATATTGCAGCATCGCATCCATATAACGGTGCAGCGTATCTAAATATTCACGCATCTCTTTTTTCAGGGAATCGTCCCGCAGGGCAAATTCAATATTGGCCTGAATGAAGCCTGTCTTGGTGCCCACATCATAGCGATGTCCCTTGAAATCATAGGCATAGACCGGCTGCTCATGAGCCAGGCGCCGCAGGGCGTCCGTCAGCTGGATCTCACCGCCTTTTCCTGCATCCTGGGTCTCAAGCAGGGGGAAGATCTGCGGTGTGATAATGTAGCGTCCCAACACGGCCACATCCGTCGGGGCCTCATCCAACGACGGCTTTTCCACCATGTCATCCACCTTGTAGATCCGTGTATCCACCTGATGACCATCGACAATTCCGTATTTGTTCACGCACTCATGTGCCACTGTCTGGACGCCGAGGATCGTGGTCTGATACTCGTCATAGACTTCCAGCATCTGCTTTAAGCAGGGCTTTTTTGAAACAACTACATCGTCTCCCAACAGCACGGCAAAGGGCTCATCCCCGATAAAATGGCTGGCTGCCAGGATGGCATGTCCCAGTCCTCTCGGCTCCTTTTGCCGGATATAATGAAGATTGGCCATCTCCGAAATCTCACGCACCATCTGCAGCTGTGCGGTCTTGCCGCTGCGCTCCAGCTCCAGCTCCAGCTCGATGGAACGGTCAAAATGATCCTCGATGGATCGCTTGTTGCGTCCTGTCACAACGATGATATCCTCGATGCCGGAGGCCACCGCTTCCTCGATAATATACTGAATCGTCGGCTTGTCAACGATGGGAAGCATCTCCTTGGGCTGTGCCTTTGTAGCCGGCAGGAAACGGGTGCCCAGTCCCGCCGCCGGAATAATCGCTTTTTTTACCTTCAAAAAAATAACCCCCTTTGATCAATAGATCTATCCTGTCTCTCAGTCCTTCGGGCGGATGTCAATGTGAATCTCACAGTCGGAGAGCTTCTCTCCATTCAGCCCCAGCGCATAGGAAGCGCTTAAATGAATGTGATGATCGGATTCCCGGAGGCTCACATGCTTTGTGTCAATCACAAGAGCCAGGCTTCCATAAGGCATCCGGTAGCTCGCTTCATTTTTTTTATTTGCCTCAAATATCATATGTACACTGCAGTCACCGGTTTTTTTCAGCTCCAGCAGATCCGGCTGCAGCCTTAGTCTGTTTTTCATCACCCGGTCCGTATCCTCCATCCGTTCCTCGTAGAATACGTAGTGGCTGCCATCTTTGTGGTAGTAGGTGCCGGTGCAGGAAAGAGACAGGGGCTGGGGCGCTTCTCCCTCTCCAACCAGTGTCTGCAGCCCGTCAATCGTCACAAATACATCCCTCGTCATGTGCCTTTACTTCTCCTGACCTCGAATGATATGCTTGACCACATCCACCTGATTGGAAATATGCCTGCGGATCATCTGTGTCACGCCATCCTTGTCCTTTTCTAAAATGCCTTTGTAAATCGCCTCGTGCTCCTGCAGCAGCTGATCATGGTTGTCCGGATTTTTCAGATATTCCACACGATAGCGGTACATCTGCTCCTGCAGATTGCTCAGCATACTGATCAGCTTGGGATTGTCCGTTGCCTGATAGATCACATTATGAAATTCCACATCTGCCTCGGCCATGCGCTTGATATCGCCACTCTTCAGGGACTCCTTAAAATTCTCCATGGTTTCCCGAAGCACAGTGATCTGCTCATCCGTGATCTTGTCGCAGGCTACCTGTACGGAGAGCTCCTCTAAGGCCTCACGGATCTCCAGCACATCCTGCATATCCTTCTCCGTCATGCCTGCCACAATGGCACCTTTTCTGGGAATCGTGATGGCAAGTCCCTCCTGCTCAAGCATACGGATCGCCTCACGGATGGGTGTCCGGCTCACGCCCAGCTTGCTGGCCAGCTGCAGCTCCATGAGCCGTTCGCCGGGTACAAGATCCCCCCGCAAAATCGCTTCCCGCAGTGTGTTAAATACCACATCCCGAAGCGGCAGATATGCATCCATATTCAGCTCTAACTTGTCATTCATCTATTTTTCTCCTTATGAAACGGTCTGGTCACATAGACCCCTCTGGCGAGTCCGCTCTCCCGCACCTTACGGGCGGCTCCGTTCGCCAGCTGCTTTTCCGAAAAAATACCAAAGACTGTCGGTCCGCTGCCGCTCATCATGGCAGCCATGGCACCATTCTCACACATCAGCTGTTTGATCCGGTCAATCTGGGGATGCATGGGGATGGTCACCTGCTCCAGTACATTGCCCATGTGTGATGCCAGTGCGCTCAGATCTCCTGCCAGAAGATCCTCCCGAAGGGCGTCAATCGGCGGATGGGGCAGATCAGGCAGTGCATCCAGCGCCTGATAAACCGATTTTGTAGATACACTCACCGGAGGCTTGGCAATGAGCAGATAGCAGTCCGGCATACAGGGAAGGGCATGAAGTTCCTCTCCGATCCCCTCTGCCAGAGCCGTACCGCGAAGCAGGCAA
>CAVITM010000120.1:0-1399 GCA_963645455.1 Moraxellaceae bacterium
AAAAGCCGCCCGATTTCTTTTGAAAACCAAGCGGCTGTGTATAGAAATATTTACATTAAAGCTTGAAATCAAATCATCCACACAGGAATAATATATGTGCTGCTGTCTATTGCGCTTAAGGCCTCTCTGAGGCAGATAATCGCGCCGGTGCCTCTCGGCACGGAGGCCTTGTCAAGCAGCTTAAACGCACCCGTAATTTGTGTCGGCGGATTTATGCTCTTCTTGATTTCGATGGGATGCAGCTGTCCGTCGCTCTCCATAATCAGGTCTATCTCATTGCTGTTCTTGTCCCGATAATAGTGGAGCAGGCAATCCTTAGCGCTGTTTGTGTAGGTTTTCATGATCTCCGACACAACATAGTTTTCCAAAATTGCTCCGTTTATCGCACCGTTCATCAGAATTTCGGGGCTTGAATATCTTGTGAGGTAGCAGACAAGGCCTGTATCAAAGAAATACATTTTCGGCGTTTTGATTGTCCGCTTCAGAAGATTGTTGGAGTAGGGATGAAGGAAGAATACGACACCGGATTTTTCGAGCTCTTTCATCCAGCGCTTAGCCGTATCATCGCTCACGCCCACATCGCCGGCAATATCGTGAAGATTGAGCATTTGTCCGCTTCTGCAGGCAGCGGCACGAATGAAGTCGGCAAACATCACCTTGTCCACACCGGGAATATCGGTAGACACATCACGGTCGATATATGTCTGAATATAGCTGCTGTAAAAAACATCGCGGTCTTTATATTTTCCGCTTCTATGGCCGGGAAGCGCACCGTCCCATATCCTTTGGTATATCTCATTCGGTGTAGCAGGAGAAAGCAAAGTCTTACGAGCGTTCAAGCTGTCAAGCTCAAGAGAAAACGGAGGAACATCTTTAGCTCCACATAGCTCGGCCTGAGACAGCGCGGACATGTGCAAAATTGCGGTTCTTCCTGCCAAGGATTCCTGTGCAAGCTCCATCAAACGGTAGGCTTGAGAGCCCGTCAGCCAATAGGAGCCGGGTGCGGCACCGTTATCTACGGCAATTTTGATATACGAAAACAGCTCGGGCGCATACTGAACCTCATCGATAAGAACAGGTGCCGGATGCATCTTCAAAAACATTGCGGGATCTGTTTTGGCAAGCCTGCGCTCCTCTAAATCATCCAGTGAAACCTCAGCTCTTGCCGTTCCCTCCATCAGATGGTGCAGCATAGTCGATTTTCCGACCTGACGAGGTCCTGTCAGAAGCACGCAGGCGTACTCCTCGCTTATATCAATAAACTTTTTTTCAAGCTGTCTTTCAATATACATTGCCCTGCCTCCTTAGGCCAAAATACGATGCACCTTTATTTTAGCCTAAGAGCAGAGGAAAGTCAATAATTTTAAGGCTAAAATACGATGCATATATATTTTAGCCT
>CAVITM010000120.1:2079-6892 GCA_963645455.1 Moraxellaceae bacterium
ATAATCTCATCCAGCGTTCTCGGCGTATAGTCCATATACGGCATCATGCAGCCGACATTGATAAAGTTGCCGCTCGGCGTGCCGTAGCCTGTGGAGTTTGCCTTGACCTCACGCCGCAGCTTCGCGATATACTCGTACTCAATCGTCTGATGCACATGACCGTAGAGCATGAATGCTGTCGGAGCGAAGCCTGCACGGAAGAAGGGTATCGGGTAATGACACATCACAACATGCCTGCCGCCGTCCTTTATTTCCTTCAGGTTCGTTATCTCCTGAAACATCTTCTTCGTGGTTGCCGAGAACTGCTTCGGGTCGTGATTTCCTCGAATGAGCACCTTGTTGCCGGCAAGCGGGCCGACATAGAACGGCCACTCGCTCTCCTTAGCCCAGATGAAATCACCGAGAATATATACGGTGTCATCCGTTCTGACTCTCGCGTTCCAGTTTTCGATTATCTTATTGTTCATCTCCGTAATGTCCGCAAACGGGCGCTTGTCGAACTTAATCACATTCGCGTGCCCGATATGCAGGTCGGATATATAGTAAATTGCCAATTTGTCACCTCATTCCATTATCTTTATAATCAGTTCATTCACATCCTCCGTGGGCTTGCCCTCACTCAGGAGTTTGTTTCTGAAGCTCAAAAGAGCGTATTTTGCTAAACGAAGCTCAAACGCATCAAGCTCGACTATTCGTTTTTCCTGTTTACGACGGAACATTTTCGGCACCTCCGTTTCTGTTTTCAACCTCAGTCTATCCGAAAATGCCTGCCGCCGCAAATGTGCAAATAAAAATCTTCCGAGTAGCAAATACGGCAGCCTGTTGAAAGGCTGCCGTAGGCGGAAAACCCGGAACTTGTCAAATCGCTTTCACGGTCGTTCACTATGACGGATTGCGAGTTATAGCTTAACGATCTGCTCTACTGCATACAGCGGCAAATTCACAAGCCAATCTTCTTTCTTGAAATCCGCCATCGAAGTACGGACGGCAATTTCGGGTGCAAACTTCTCCTGATAGGTTTTCAGGCTCTTTGCCCGGAGGTTGGTTTCAGCCTTTACCTCTACGGGAATAACCTGTTCGCCTGTATCCACGATGAAGTCAATTTCACAGGATCCTCTGTCATTGGTGTAGTAGTAAACGCCCAGATCTTCAATGGTTTTCAGCTGCTGGCAAACATACTGCTCCGTAAGAGCCCCTTTGAATTCAACAAAGAGGTCGTTTCCATCCAGCAATGTACGCTGGCGGAGGCCTGCCATACACCCAAGCAGTCCCACATCAACAATGAACAACTTGAACGCCTTTAAGTCTTCATAGGCCTTCAGGGGAATTCCGGCAGCATTGACGCGACTGACCTTATGAACCAGTCCGCAGTCAGAAAGCCACAGAATGGCCGTTTCATAATCCCTGGCTCGTGCACCCTCTCGAACAAGGCCATAGACGAACTTTTTGTTCTCTCTTGCCAACTGCGAGGGGATGCTGTTCCAAAGCATACGGATCTTGGGAACAATCTCATTCGGTGCGTGCTTGGAAAAATCCTGCTCATAAGCGGCAAGGATTCTCTTTTGTATCTCACGGACCTCATTAAAATCCTTGTTCTCCGCAAAGCTCTGTACCGCTTCAGGCATACCTCCAACAAAATAATACTGCTTGAGCGCATCAATGTAGGTCTGCTTAAAGCTCGTGATCATTGGATAATCCTGCTTATTGAGCAGCTCTGCAAAGCGCTCCTTTCCGGTGGCCATCAAAAACTCATTGAAAGAGAGCGGGTATAGCTTCAGAAAATCCACTTTGCCCACCGGGAAAGAAGTACCTCCGTGCAAGGCAATGCCGAGCAGAGAGCCTGCGCATACAATGTGGTACTCCGGCGCGTTTTCGTAAAAATACTTGAGAGAGCTGAGTGCTCTTGGAACTTCCTGCACCTCATCAAAGATCAGGAGGGTATGGTCGGGATCGATTTTCCGACCGGAGTATAATTCCAGTCCCATAATCAAACGATCTGTATCCAAATCAGAAGCAAACAGTTCGGCCATTCTGGAATTGGAATCGAAGTTAATATATACGGTATCAGTATAATAGAGCCTTCCGAATTCCTTCATCAGCCATGTCTTCCCGACCTGCCGCGCTCCCTCAATAATCAACGGCTTCCGTCGCTTGCTTTCTTTCCATATCAATAGTTTTTCAATTGCGATTCGGTACATATTCGCACCCCCTATTTCATACTGCAAATATAGTATACCACCGAATCGCAAAAAACGCAACGAACTTTCGCATCCGAGCCACATTTTTACAACGAACTTTCGCTGCACTCGTGCGCTTTTTACGGCGAACTTCGAAGCAGGCGCCGGATATCCTGCATTGCCACTGTGATTTTTCTTTTTAGCGTTCTCTGTCTGCGGATGACTTTTGCGGCTCCTCATCACCTCGCTCACCGTCAATGATCTCATTTTCCGTCTTATCCAGGTTTAACAGGGCATTTAGCTCGTTGAGCCGTGCTGTTTTCGTCTTAAGCTCTTCCTCCTGTGGGAACGGCTTTTGTACCTCAGCTTTGGCGTTTTCCATCTGAACACGGACATTTTCAAGCTGTTCACAGCAGGCGTACAGCCTGTCCTCAAAAGCTCCGAGAGTATTGTCCAGTCGCTGAATATTGCCGAAGATATCCGTGCCGCCGGGGAGTATCATCGGAGAGAAGCCGTCCTCGTTCGGCTCGGTATTTCTCTTTAGCCGGTCTATATCCTGCGTGTAGCCCTCAATATACTGCTCAAGGGATTTTATCCGCTGCGGGAACTCCTTCAGAAGCTGATCTTCAAGGGCGTATCTCTGGCTAAGGTGATTTGCCTTTAAGAGCTTGAGTCTCGACACATCAATATCCAGGTCCATCTTTTCCTTTATATGCGGATTACCGGCACATAAGGCTTTTATCTCCGCATAGCTGAGTGCCGTTTCGTCGATATCCTCCGCGGAGCGCACCGGCGATTTACTCGTCATAATCTGCCCGATGAATTTCTGCTTGCTCTCCACAAGCTGATACAAGTAGCTGTCGAAGGTATTTTCCGTAACATAGGTGAAGATATCAACATCCTTGTTTTCATTGCCCTGGCGGATGATTCTGCCTTCACGCTGCTGGAGGTCCGACGGTCTCCACGGTCAGTCGAGATGGTGCAGTGCCACAAGCTTTGTCTGTACATTGGTGCCGGCTCCCATCTTCTGCGTAGAGCCGATAAGCGCACGAACCTGACCGCTGCGTACCTTTCCGAAAAGCTCTTTTTTCTGCGCCTCGGAATTTGCTGTGTGGATATACGCAATTTCTTCTTTCGGAACGCCCTTTGCTATGAGCTTGTCCCTCAGATCATCGTAAACATTAAACTTGCCGTCACCGTGGGGAGTTGAGAGGTCACAGAACACCATTTGAGTGGAACGGCTGTCCGCTGTTTTCTGCCAGATATCAAAGACATTATCGGCACAAGCCCCAACCTTGCTTGTCTCGCTGTCCGGGAGCATATCGTTCATGAGTCGCTGGTCGAGCGCGAGCTTTCTGCCGTCGTTTGTGATTAAGAGCATATTGTCAACGGACGAGTCAACCATTTTAGCTCTGACTCTTTCGGCTCTGTCGGAGAGCCCCGCAACCATTTCTTTCTGTGTTTCGGACGGTTTCAAGACCACATTATGATAATGTGCCTCAGGTACAGGGAGCTTCAGCATATCCGCCGTCTGTATATCCGCCGTTTCCTTGAAAAGTGACATAAGCTCCGGCAGATTGCTCTCTGTCGTTCGATTGACATTGGGATTTTCTCAAACTGGCTGTGACCGATGATAACGGCATCGTAGTCGCCGGTGGCGATTCTGCCGCAGAACTTCTTGCGATTCTTCGTTTCAAAGTCCTTTTTCGTCGCCACAAGAATATTCGCGGACGGATAAAGCTGCAGATACTCGCTTGCCCATTGCTCGGTCAGGTGATTCGGCACAACAAACAGACTTTTCTGACACAGACCCAAACGCCTGGATTCCTGAGCCGCCGCGACCATTTCAAAGGTCTTACCGGCACCGACCACATGCGCCAAAAGCGTGTTGCCGCCGTAGAGAATGTGGGCGATTGCGTTTACCTGATGCGGCCTCAGAGTGATTTCTGGATTTATTCCGACAAAGCTCATGTGACTGCCGTCATACTCACGGGGACGGATGCTGTTGAACTTCTCATTGTACATCCGTGTGAGAGTTTCGCGGCGTTCCGGTCCCTGCCAAATCCAATCGGCAAAGGCCTGTTTTATGAGCTCCTGCTTACCCTGAGCAATGGCGGTTTCCTTTTTATTAAGAACAGCAACCTTTTTTCCGTTTTCGTCCTCGATATAGTCGAAGATACGCACATCTTTAAGATTGAGCGTTTCCTCCATGATTTTATAGCCGTTGATTCTGTCTGTACCGTAGGTGTTGTACGCTTTTACATTTCCTCTGTCGTAGGATTTGCCCTCAACATTCCATTCACCGGTGTACTTTGAAAACCGGACATGAATGTTCCATTGGCTGTATCTCGGAGTGCTGAAAAGCTCAAACATGAACTGCTCGACAATATCGGGAGGCAGCCATGTCGCACCCAGACGGACGGATATTTCACTCGCCGTAAGATCGACGGGCTGTACCGCCTCAAGTGCGGTGACATTTTCCGCATACAGTTTGGGAGAAAACTCCGCATACCGCTTTGCCGTTGCAAGCTTTTCCCTGACATTACCGGACAGATACTCATCGGCAGGAAGATATTTTGCCGTTGTCTCATCGGCTTCATTATACAACGGATTTCTGAAAATCACCCCCTTCAAGT
>CAVITM010000121.1:0-6853 GCA_963645455.1 Moraxellaceae bacterium
CTGCAGGAGGGGGTAAAACTATGGCCAACAGATTTGTGTTAAATGAGACATCGTACCATGGGGCTGGTGCGATCGAAGCCATCGCCGATGAGGCAAAGGGCAGAGCATTTAAAAAAGCATTTGTATGCTCAGATCCGGATCTCGTAAAATTCGGCGTAACCAAAAAAGTATTGGATGTACTGGATGGTGCAGGACTTGCTTATGAATTATACTCAAACATCAAGCCGAATCCCACCATCGAGAATGTACAGACCGGTGTGGCAGCCTTCAAGGCAGCAGGCGCTGATTATATCATCGCCATCGGCGGCGGATCCTCCATGGATACTGCCAAGGGCATTGGCATCATCATCGCCAATCCTGATTTTGCTGATGTACGCAGCTTGGAGGGCGTTGCTCCCACGACGAAGAAGAGCGTGCCGATTTTTGCAGTTCCTACAACCGCAGGTACTGCAGCAGAGGTTACGATCAATTACGTAATCACAGATGTAGAAAAGAGCCGCAAGATGGTATGCGTAGACCCGAAGGATATTCCGGTTGTAGCATTTGTAGATCCGGATATGATGTCTTCTATGCCCAAGGGCTTGACTGCAGCCACCGGTATGGATGCGCTGACACATGCCATCGAGGGCTATATCACCGCAGGCGCATGGGAACTGTCTGATATGTTCCATCTGAAGGCGATCGAGATTATTTCCAGAAGCCTTCGCGGAGCAGTGGACAACACCAAGGAAGGCCGGGAGGGAATGGCTCTTGGTCAGTATGTTGCCGGTATGGGATTCTCAAATGTAGGTCTTGGCATCGTTCACTCCATGGCACATCCTTTGGGCGCATTGTATGATACCCCGCATGGTGTGGCAAATGCCATCATTTTACCGACGGTTATGGAGTACAACGCAGAGGCTACCGGCGAGAAGTATCGTGAGATCGCTCGTGCCATGGGTGTAGAGGGCGTAGATGCCATGAGTCAGGAGCAGTACCGCAAGGCAGCAGTCGATGCAGTAAAGCAGCTGTCTGCAGATGTTGGCATTCCGGCTGATTTGAGCGAAATTGTAAAGAAAGAGGATATCCCGTTCCTGGCACAGTCTGCATATGATGATGCATGCCGTCCGGGCAATCCGAAGGAGACCAGCGTAGAGGATATCACCAAGCTGTATGAAAGCTTAATCTAACGCTCCACGTTTGATAGAAGCAGGAAAGAGGTCATTCGACCTCTTTCCTTTTTTTTGCAGAGATGTTATACTGGTGTGTGCGAAATTTTGAAGTAAGGGAGTGGTCGTATGGATAAGATCGAACTTGACGTGACGATGACCGGAAGAGATATGTATCGTTTCAATCTTTATCATATTTATCATGGCTCTCAGGGAATGCTTTCCATCGTTTTAGCGGTACTGCTGGTGGCTGTGGCGATTCTGCGCTGGGGCGATGAGACGCTCATGGTCAATGTACTGTATCTGCTGGCGGGGGTGGTGATTTTGCTCTATGTGCCCCTGACGCTTTGGCTCAAGGTCAAAAAGCAGATGAAGACTTCTGCGGTTTATCGGGAACCGGTTCATTATACCTTTGATGAGCAGGGGATTACGACACGCTTTCAGGATCAGAGCGTGACGATACCGTGGCTGCAGCTGTATAAAATTGTGAGCACCAGACACATGGTGCTGCTGTACGGCGGCAGGATCCGCGCCAATGTGATTCCCCGTGATCAGCTGGGGGATCAGTATGAGGCGCTTTATATACTTGCAAAATCACAGGTGGACAGCTACCGGTTTAAAATGAAGAGAGGTTGACCATGATTATAGAGACCAATTCGGCTGAAGAGACCTTTGCCTTTGCCAGACAGCTGGGAGCGTGTGCACAGGCCGGCGCACTTTTTACACTGACCGGAGATCTGGGAGTGGGCAAGACTGTATTTGCCCAGGGACTGGCTGCAGGACTTGACATTACGGAGGCTATCAGCAGCCCGACCTTTACGATTCTTCAGATTTATGACGAGGGCAGACTGCCCTTTTACCATTTTGATGTTTATCGGATCGCAGATCCCCAGGAGATGGACGAGATCGGCTATGAGGATTATTTTTACGGGGACGGTGTATGTCTCGTAGAATGGGCGGAGCTGATCGGGGAGCTGCTTCCGGAGAAACGGACGCAGATTCTGATCGAAAAGGATTTGGAAAAAGGCTTTGACTACCGCAGAATTACGATGGAAGAGGTCAACCAACCGTAGATAGGAAGGATCATACCATGAAGCTATTAGCGATTGACAGCTCCGGCCTTGTGGCCAGTGTAGCTGTGATTGAAGACGACAATCTGATGGGGGAATATACGATCAATTACAAAAAGACCCATTCCCAGACGCTTCTGCCCATGCTGGATGCATTGGCGCAGATGGTTGAGCTGGATTTGCATTCCATCGATGCCATTGCTGTGGCCAAGGGTCCGGGCTCCTTTACGGGACTTCGCATCGGTTCGGCTACAGCCAAGGGACTGGGGCTCGCTCTGGACCTGCCTATCGTGGAGATTCCTACGGTGGATGGGCTGGCATACAATCTGTGGGGCGCAGCGGATATGATTTGCCCGCTGATGGATGCCCGCAGAAATCAGACCTATACAGGACTTTATGAATTTTTGGATGGACAGCTCCATGTGATAGAGCCGCAATGCGCAGTGGACATCGCGCAGATCACAAAACGGATCAATGAGCTTGGGCGTGCGGCCATTTTTCTTGGAGATGGTGTGCCGGTTTTTCGTTCGTATCTGGAACAGGAAGTGCGTGTCCCCTATACCTTTGCTCCGGCGCATTTGAACAAGCAGCGCGCGGGAGCACTGGCAGCACTGGCACTTTGCTATATGCATGAGGGAAAGACAGTTTCGGCAGAGGAGCATAGGCCGGACTATTTGCGTCTGTCCCAGGCAGAGCGGGAACGGCTGGAAAAAGAAAAACGTTTGCCGGGAGACGCAGGCGTATGATTATTCGGACAATGGAGGCGGCGGATATCGCAGCGGTAGCTGCACTGGAAGCGGCGAATTTTTCCATGCCTTGGTCCCAGGCAGGTTTTTTTGATATATTAGGGCGCGAGGATGTGATTTTTCTGGTAGCCTGTGAAGCAGACACCTTGCTTGGGTATGTAGGAATCTACTGCACCACGCAGGAGGGAGAGATCACGAATGTGGCAGTGGCTGCAGAGCATCGAAGACAGGGAATTGCCCATGCGCTTTTGTGTGAGCTGATACGCAGACTGGAGCAGATGGGGATTTTTCGCATTGTTTTAGAGGTGCGCAGATCCAATGAACCGGCGATCCGGCTCTATGAGCAGATGGATTTTTCCGTTGCAGGGACAAGAAAAAATTTTTACGAGAAGCCTACAGAGGATGCTTATGTGATGATTTATCAGGGCTGTGGCAGAGAGGAATAAAAGGATGTTAGATGTATGTTTACTTGGAACCGGAGGTATGATGCCGCTGCCCTATCGTTATCTGACGTCGCTTTTGACGCGCTACAACGGCAGCTGTCTGCTGATTGACTGCGGTGAGGGCACGCAGATCGCCATGAAAAAAGCAGGACTTTCCGCAAAACCCATCGATATTATGTGCTTTACGCATTACCACGCAGACCACATCAGTGGTTTGCCGGGGATGCTGCTTACGATGGGTAATGCCGAGCGCACAGAACCCCTTACGATGATTGGACCAAAAGGACTTACCCGTGTGGTAGAAGCGCTTCGCACGATCGCGCCGGAGCTGCCCTTTGAGATTCGCTATCTGGAGATCGATGGCGCCGCACAGCATTTTTCCATTAATGGCTATGAGATCGATGCGTTTCGCGTGAATCATAATGTGCTTTGCTACGGTTATACCATTGAGATCAGACGTGCCGGAAAGTTTAACGTCGAGGAGGCCATGAAGCTTCCGATCCCGAGACCCTTCTGGGGTCGGCTGCAGCATGGCGAGACGGTGGAGTACGAGGGTGTGACCTACACGCCGGAGCGCGTGATGGGCCAGCCGAGAAAAGGGATTAAGCTGACCTACTGTACAGATACGCGGCCCACAAAGTCCCTGGCAAAGGCTGCTGATCATGCGGATCTTCTGATTTGTGAGGGTATGTATGCAGAACCTGATAAGGTGGAAAAAGCAAAGCGCTACAAGCATATGACTTTTTACGAAGCGGCACGTGTGGCCAGAGATGCCCAGGTTTCACAGATGTGGCTGACACATTTTAGCCCGTCCCTTGTGCATCCGCAGGATTATATGGATCAGGTACAGAGCATTTTTCCTCATGCAACTCTTGGCAAGGACGGCCGATGCATCGAGCTTGATTTTGAGGAGGATGAGACATGACAGACAAAAAAACAGATGTGCGGATTCTGGCGATTGAAAGCTCCTGCGATGAGACGGCGGCAGCAGTTGTAGTCGACGGGAGAGATGTGCGATCCAATGTGATCTCCTCGCAGATTGCATTGCATACGTTATATGGCGGGGTCGTACCGGAGATCGCGTCCCGCAAGCATATAGAAAAAATAAATCAGGTGATCACCCAGGCATTAACGGATGCCCGGATGACCCTGGATGATATGGATGCCATTGCCGTTACCTACGGTCCGGGACTGGTTGGTGCGCTGTTAGTGGGAGTCGCCGAGGCAAAAGCCATCGCCTATGCGAGAAAGCTGCCGCTTATTGGCGTCCATCACATAGAAGGACACATCAGTGCCAACTATATCGAAAATAAGGAGCTGGAGCCGCCTTTTCTCTGTCTGGTAGTCTCCGGCGGACATACACATCTTGTCAAGGTCACAGACTACGGTCACTATGAGATCCTCGGAAAAACCAGGGATGACGCGGCCGGTGAGGCCTTTGACAAGGTTGCCCGGGCTATTGGACTTGGATATCCGGGTGGACCGAAGATTGAGCGGGTGTCCCATGAGGGAGATCCGGGAGCTATCCGTTTCCCTCAACCGAAGGTGGCGGACGGACCCTATGATTTTTCCTTCAGCGGACTGAAATCTGCAGTTTTAAATTATTTGAACGGTGCCAGGATGAAGGGAAAGACCATCGTACAGGCAGATGTTGCGGCGTCCTTCCAGCAGGCGGTGATCGATGTGCTGGTGCAGCACGCAATGCAGGCCATCGAGGATTCAGGCATGGATAAATTCGCCATTGCAGGCGGTGTGGCATCCAATCAGACATTGCGGGGTGCGATGGAAGCAGCCTGCAGGGAAAAAGGTGTGGCGTTCTATCATCCGTCGCCTGTTTTTTGTACGGACAATGCAGCTATGATCGGCGCTGCGGCTTATTATGAGTATCTTGCAGGAAAACGTGACGGCCTTGATCTCAATGCGGTTCCGAATTTAAAACTGGGAGAGCGTTAGATGGGAGAATGTGTATACGGGGCGATCGTGCTGGCGGCCGGAAGAGGCAGCCGTATGCATATGGATACGCCCAAACAATATTTAAAAATAGGAGATTATCCCTTGGTTTATTATGCACTCCGGCAGTTCCAGGAGAGTGCTGTTGACCGGATTGTTCTTGTGGTGACACCGGGTGAGGAAAAATATTGCACAGAGGAAATTGTCAAGCGTTATGGGTTCACAAAGGTTTGTTCCGTGGTGCCGGGCGGGTCTGAACGGTACCGGTCGGTTCATGAGGGTCTTTGCGCGCTGAGTGGGGTGGATTATGTGCTGATTCATGATGGCGCACGCCCCTGTATTGATCAGGAGCTGCTGCGGCGCATGATGGACGCAGTGGTGCAGGATAAGGCATGCGTGGCAGGCGTGCCGGCCAAGGATACCATCAAGGTGGCGACAGAAGATCATTGGACAAAGGCGACACCGGATCGAAGGACGCTTTGGCAGGTGCAGACGCCCCAGGCTTTTTCTTATGATCTGATAAAGAATGCCTATGATCTGGTTGTGGCAATCGGAGAAAAAAATCTGACTGATGACACACAGGTGCTGGAGTACGCTTTTGGACGCGCCAGCCGCCTGATTGAAGGATCCTATCGCAATATCAAGGTCACGACACCGGAGGATCTGGAACTGGTAAAATTATTCCTGCAAAATGTGAAATAAGATATTGACAGATCGAAAATGGGATGGTATCATAGTTTTTGCTGATCGCGAGAACAGCGGCACGGAGAGGTATCGAAGTGGTCATAACGAGGCGGTCTTGAAAACCGTTTGTCCGCAAGGGCGCGTGGGTTCGAATCCCACCCTCTCCGCTTCAAAAATCAGTTTGCAGCGCAAACTGATTTTTGTTTTGATAATTACAGATTGTTCGTATCCGGATGGATTCGGGCAGAGCATGGAGAAGTACCCAAGCTGGCCGAAGGGACACCCCTGGAAAGGGTGCAGGTCGTTAATAGCGGCGCGGGGGTTCAAATCCCCCCTTCTCCGTTGTGATTTTACAAAAAATCAAAAAAGTGGTTGACAAATGTGAAATCACGTGATATTCTAAATAAGCTGTCGCGAACGGCTGGGAACAATCGCTGAAAGATGACAGCAAAGAAAAAATAAAAAAGTTCTTGACAGACGAAGTTAGTTCTGGTATAATTTGAAAGCTGTCTGACGAGAACAGATGACAACAGAACATTGATAACTGAACAGTGAAATAACCTTGAAAGATTCAATGAAGTGAAATTGTGAACACTTTAAAACACAGTAAAAAACGGTTAAATTAGCCAAGCTATATTTTGACCAAGAACAAACTTTTGGCCCAACTACTAAGTTCGAGAATACCTCACTAAGTAGTTGTGCACGTATCGCACGTAAATGACCAAAGTACGGTCATTAAGTGCTCATAACAGAACATGAGAGTTTGATCCTGGCTCAGGATGAACGCTGGCGGCGTGCTTAACACATGCAAG
>CAVITM010000122.1:0-6689 GCA_963645455.1 Moraxellaceae bacterium
AGACAGTATTTACCACGGTGATCAATCAGTATGCCAGGGAGCTTGGAATCCTAAAGGAAAAGGACGCCAACTTTACCGGTACGGATGTGCGAAACGGTATGACCGCTGTGGTATCCATCAAGCATCCGGATCCCCGATTCGAGGGACAGACCAAGACAAAGCTAGACAATCAGGATGCTGCCAAGGTGACCTCCAAGGTGACCGGTGAGGAGATCCAGCTGTATTTTGATAAAAATTTAGAGACACTGAAGGCCGTCATTGACTGCGCTCTCAAGGCAGCGAAGATCCGCAAGAGCGAGGAACGGGCCAAGACCAACCTTCTGACCAAGCAGAAGTTTTCCTTTGATTCCAACGGCAAGCTGGCCAACTGCGAGTCCAGGGATGCCTCCCGGTGCGAGATCTTTATCGTGGAGGGAGATTCTGCCGGGGGCTCTGCCAAGATGGCGCGGAACCGTATGTTTCAGGCTATCATGCCCATCCGCGGCAAGATATTGAACGTGGAAAAGGCATCCATCGACAAGGTGCTGGCCAATGCCGAGATCAAGACCATGATCAACGCCTTCGGCTGCGGCTTTTCGGAGGGCTACGGCAATGATTTTGATATCACAAAGCTCCGCTATGACAAGATCATCATTATGGCGGATGCCGATGTGGACGGTGCCCATATTTCCACTTTGCTTTTGACGTTGTTTTACCGGTTTATGCCGGAGCTGATCTTTGAGGGACATGTGTATATTGCCATGCCGCCCCTCTACAAGGCTATGCCTAAAAAAGGCGAAGAGGAATATCTCTATGATGATGCGGCATTAGAGCGGTATCGCAAGACCCACAAAGGGGGCTTCACACTCCAGCGCTACAAAGGTCTGGGTGAGATGGATGCCTCCCAGCTGTGGGAGACGACACTGAATCCTGAGACCCGTATGCTGAAGCGGGTGGAGATTGAGGATGGCCGTATGGCCAGTGATGTGACGGCCATGCTGATGGGTACAGATGTGCCGCCCCGCAAGGCATTTATCTATGAACATGCCAATGATGCCTTGCTTGATATTTAAATTTGATGGAGATTGATCAATGGACGCAGAAGAGAGACTGATACGGACCGAATATTCGGAGGTCATGCAAAAATCCTATATTGACTATGCCATGAGCGTCATCATTTCCCGGGCGCTGCCGGATGTCCGTGACGGATTAAAGCCGGTGCAGCGCAGGACCCTTTATGATATGTATGAGCTGGGGATCCGCTATGACAAGCCTTACCGCAAGAGCGCACGTATCGTTGGTGATACCATGGGTAAATACCATCCCCATGGAGACAGCTCCATCTATGATGCGCTGGTAGTCATGTCCCAGGATTTTAAAAAGGGTCTTCCCCTGGTGGACGGCCATGGAAACTTTGGCTCCATTGAGGGAGACGGCGCAGCTGCCATGCGTTATACGGAGGCCAGACTTCACAAGATCACCCAGGAGGCATATTTAGCCGATCTGGATAAGGATGTTGTGGATTTTGTGCCCAATTTTGATGAGACGGAAAAGGAGCCGGAGGTTCTTCCGGTTCGTGTGCCCAATATTCTCATCAACGGCGCAGAGGGTATCGCAGTCGGTATGGCTACATCGATTCCGCCCCACAATTTCGGTGAAGTGATCGATGGCGTCAAAGCCTATATGAAGAATCCGGATATCAATACTGAGCAGATGATGAACTACATCAAGGGACCGGATTTCCCTACCGGAGGTATCGTCACCAATCAGGAGGAGCTGCTGGGTATTTACTCCACCGGTGTAGGCAAGATCAAGCTCCGGGGCAAGGTGCAGATCGAAAAGCTAAAAGGCGGCAAGGAATGCATCGTTGTCACAGAGATTCCTTATACCATGATCGGAGCCGGAATCGGCAAGTTTTTAAATGATGTCTACGCTCTGGTAGAGAAAAAGATTACCAATGATATCGTAGACATCTCCAATCAGTCCTCCAAGGAGGGCATCCGTATCGTTATTGAGCTTCGCAAGGGAGCAAATGCGGAAAATATCTGCAATCTTCTCTATAAAAAGACCAAGCTGGAGGACACCTTTGGCGTCAATATGCTGGCAGTGGCTGACGGTAAGCCTGAGACACTGGGACTGGTGCCTTTGATCCGTCATCATGTGGATTTCCAGTACCAGCTGGCAACACGCAAATACAAGACGCTGCTGACCAAGGAGCTGGAGAAGCAGGAGGTGCAGGAGGGTCTGATCAAGGCCTGCGACGTCATCGATCTGATCATCGAGATCCTGCGGGGCAGCAAGAATATCAAGGATGCAAAAGCATGCCTGATGACCGGAGACACCTCCAAGATCAAATTCAAACATAAAGAATCCGAAAAAGACGCCGCACAGCTGTGCTTTACAGAACGCCAGGCCACTGCGATTTTAGAGATGCGTCTGTACAAGCTCATCGGTTTGGAGATCGAGGCGCTGCAAAAGGAATACCAGCAGACCATGAAAAATATCGCGGAATATGAGCAGATTCTCAGCAACCGGGCTGCCATGGCCAAGGTGATCATCCGTGAGTTAGACGGCTACAAAAAGGAATATGACCGGGCCCGCCGCACCCAGTTAGATAATGTGGCAGAGGTGGTGCTGGAGGCGCCGAAGATTGAAGAGATGGACGTGGTGCTTTTAATCGACCGGTTTGGCTATGCGAAGGCTGTGGACACCTCCACCTATGAGCGCAACAAGGAAGCAGCCGATGGCGAGAACCGTCATATTATTTTCTGCAAAAATACAGATCGGCTGTGTATTTTCACCAATACCGGCAATATGCATCTTTTGAAGGTTTTAGATCTGCCCTGCGGAAAATTCCGTGACAAGGGCAAGCCATTAGACAATCTCAGCAATTATGACAGCGCAGCCGAGTCCATCGTATATATGGACTCCATGACCAATGTGATCCGGCATCAGTATATTTTCGGAACAAAGACCTCCATGCTCAAGCTGGTAGATGGCGCAGAGTTTGATGTTGGAAAACGTACAACAGCGGCCACAAAGCTGGCGGATGGAGATGAACTGATATTTATCCATGAGGCAGATCCCGGCGCCACCCTTGTGATGGAATCGGAAAAGAGCGTATTCCTGCGGATTCGCCTGGACAGCGTCCCTGAGAAAAAGAAGATGGCACTGGGCGTTCGGGGCATGCGTTTATCGGAGCGTGACGCACTTTGCGCGATTTATTATCTGGGCGCGGATGATACGGAGCTGTTATACGGAGGCAAGGACGGTTCGGTAGCCTTGAACCGGCTGCATATCTGCAATCGTGATACTAAGGGAGTGAAACGCTGATGAAGGCAAAGCGATGGATTTTGTTTGATCTGGATGGCACCCTGGTGGATTCTCAGGAGGGCATTACAAAAGGCGTGCAATATGCGCTGAAGCAGGATCTTGGGATTGATGAACCGGATCTGAATAAGCTGCTCTGCTTTATCGGACCGCCGCTGGCACTGATGTTTCGGCAGATGTACCACGTGCCGGAGGAAAAGATCGAGCCCATGGTGGATACCTACCGCGTCTATTATGATTCCATCGGACACTCCCAGAGCAAGCTGTATCCCGGGATTGAAGAGCTGCTGCGCTTTTTGAAGGAGCAGGGCTATCTGCTAGGTCTTGCATCCTCAAAGCCGGAGCCAAGCTGCGTTGAGATCCTGGAGGAAAAGGGCGTGGCACATTATTTCGATGAGATCGTGGGTGCGACCCTTGGACCGGAGCGCAGGCAAAAATCCCTGGTGTTAAAAGAGGCCTTCCGGCGCATGAAGCTCCGTGATCTCAGCGAGGTGGTGCTGATCGGAGATACCAAATATGACGCCTGCGGCGCGGCCGAGGCAGGCATTGATTGTATCGGTGTCACCTACGGATTCGGTACGAGAGAAGAGCTGCTGGAAGCAGGAGCCGTGGCGGTGTTTGATTCACCCAAGGAATTGGAGGAATATTTTCGTGACTCAGAGCACAAATAAACAGAATTTATCCTTTTTCTATCCGTTGATCGTCTATTTTGTTGTATGTGCGGCGGTTAGCCAGGGACTGACGTCTGCAGGTTTTATGGATTTGGTGATGCGGCAGGCTGTCTCTTCCTTTTGCGCAGGAGCGGCTGTCTATCTGTGCTTTATCGTTTTTGGAAAAAAGCAGGAGGGAAAAAACCGGCGGATTTTTTTGGTACCTGTCACAGGAACCGTTTTTCGGGGAGGTCTGATTTCGATCCTCTGGCTGATCTGCGCAGGGGTTGCCATGAACAATGTGATTGGAGTACTTGGGCTGGCGCAGCTGTCAGACAGCTATCAGCAGGTGCAGGCGGATTTTTATTCCTCTGATCTTTTGCGGGAGCTGCTGGCCCTGGGCCTGATTACGCCTCTGACGGAGGAGCTTTTATACCGGCAGCTGATACTTGCGCGGCTGCGTGAGAGCTTCGGCAGATGGATGGCGATAGTGGCATCCGCACTGATCTTTGGCGTGATGCATATGAATCTGGTACAGACGGTTTATGCATTTGTGCTGGGACTGCTTCTCGCACTTTTGATGGAGACCTATCAGGATGTCCGGGTGCCTTTTCTGGGACATGCAGCGGCCAACTGTATTTCGATTTTACGGGGAGAGACAGACCTTTTCTCCTGGCTTTCCATTGGCCAGCCTTTCTTTTGGCCGGTGACAGTTTTTCTGCTGGCGGTGACGCTGATTTTCACGCTACAATTCATACACAATTTAAAATCCTAAGGTTTTTTCGACTTTAGATTCTTAGTTTTTTCTTGACAGAGGCATGCAAAATTGTTCGTATGCCTCATTTTTTTTGGAACAATTCAGTAAAACGACAGAAAATAATCCATATATTCTTGAAATGAAAAACAATCAGACAATTTCACAAAATTCGGGGATAGACGCAATTATCTATTTAGATTATCATAAAAGGCAGAAAAAATCCCTTGAAAGACGTGAAAGAGAGGATATGCGTATGAGAGAGCATGTGGTAGATGAGAGCAGAGCATGTGCACAGGGAATGTATGATCCCGCGTTTGAGCATGATAACTGCGGCATTGGTGCCGTCGTGGATGTAAAAGGAAGAAAGAGCCACGGGACGGTAGAGCAGGCACTTAAGATTGTAGAAAATCTAAAGCACCGCGCAGGAAAGGATGCGGAAGGAAAGACCGGAGACGGTGTAGGAATTCTATTGCAGGTTTCTTACAAATTCTTTTCCAAGGCCGTAAAGCCGCTGGGCATTGAGCTGGGCGGAGACCGCGAGTTCGGTGTAGGTATGTTTTTCTTCCCCCAGGATGAGCTGCAGCGCAATCAGGCAAAAAAAATGTTTGAGGTAATCGTAGAGAAGGAAGGCTTAGAGCTTTTAGGCTGGAGAAAGGTTCCGACCCAGGCACAGGTGCTGGGCCAGAAGGCCCGGGATTGTATGCCTTACATCATGCAGGCCTTTATCAAGAGACCGGAGCGTGTGCAGAAGGGACTGGATTTTGACCGGATGCTTTATGTGGTGCGCCGTGTGTTTGAACAGAGTAATGAGGATACCTATGTGGCCTCTCTTTCCAGCCGGACCATCGTATATAAAGGAATGTTTTTGGTAGATCAGCTGCGGCTGTTCTTTGATGATCTGCAGGATCCGGATTATGAATCTGCCATCGCCATGGTTCATTCCCGTTTCAGTACCAATACCAATCCCAGCTGGGAGCGTGCCCATCCCAACCGACTCATTGTCCATAACGGAGAGATCAATACCATTCGCGGCAATGCGGACAAGATGTTGGCCAGAGAGGAGACCATGACCTCCGGCAAGCTGCACGATCAGCTGACCAAGGTGCTGCCGGTGATCAATACGGAAGGCTCTGACTCTGCTATGACAGACAATACCTTAGAGTTTCTTGTGATGAATGGTATGCCGCTGCCTTTGGCTGTCATGATCATGATTCCGGAGCCTTGGGCCAATAATCATCTCATGAGCCAGAAAAAGAAGGATTTTTATCAGTATTATGCCACCATGATGGAGCCCTGGGATGGCCCGGCATCCATCCTTTTCTCCGATGGAGATCTGATGGGAGCAGTGTTAGACCGCAACGGTCTGCGTCCCTCCAGATATTATGTGCTGGATGATGACCGCCTCATTTTATCCTCCGAGGTAGGTGTGCTGGATATCGATCCCACCCATATCGTTTCAAAAGATCGTCTTCGTCCCGGAAAAATGCTGTTGGTAGACACCAAGGCAGGACGGATCATTGACGATGAGGAACTGAAAAATTATTATGCCGGCAGACAGCCTTATGGCGAGTGGATTGACCGTAACCTGGTACAGCTGAAGGATCTGCGTATCCCCAACCAGCGTGTGCCGGAATACAGCTACGAACAGCGGCAGCGTATGATGAAGGCTTTTGGCTACTCCTATGAGTCACTGAAGGAAGTGATCCTTCCTATGGCATTAAACGGCGGGGAATCCACCAGCGCCATGGGTATCGATATTCCTCTGGCAGCGTTGGATGGCAAGTATCAGCCCCTGTTTAACTATTTCAAGCAGCTGTTTGCCCAGGTAACCAATCCGCCGATCGATTCCATCCGTGAGAAAATCGTGACATCCACCACCACCTATATCGGTGAGGATGGCAACCTTTTATTGGAAAAACCGGAAAACTGCCATGTAATTAAGGTAAACAATCCCATCCTGACCAATACGGATC
>CAVITM010000123.1:0-6637 GCA_963645455.1 Moraxellaceae bacterium
AGTAAGTTCTGGAGCTTCAATCGATGACTTAAATACAGATTTATTAAGAGAATACTTCTCTAAGACAAGTTTAAGACAGATTAGTGATGGGATGGAAAAGAAAGAGCTAGCCAAGGCTTTGGGTCTGATCGATAAAAATGACCCTACGGACAAACGTGTAAAAAATTATGCTGTACTCATGTTTTCAGAACATCCGGAAAAATATATTCCATATGCATACACGGAATTAATCGTTGATATGTTTGGAACAAAAAGAAAAATGGAATCTAAAGTTTTGAAGGGCGCAATCTGGAAGCAGTATTATTCTGCGTTAGAGTACATAAATAATAGTTACTTAAACGAGTTGGTTATACGTGTTGACGGAAGTTCAGATAACCGAAAAATCGAGAATTTCTCGTTTATAGCGTTGGAAGAACTGCTCGCAAATGCCATTGTTCATAATAACTATGAAAATGGTAAGCCTGTCCAGATTTATGTCTCTGAAAAGCAGATAAACATTGTAAATTATAACAAGCCCTTACCGCCTATTCGCATAAGTGATCTGAACGAGAGAACATTCTTTAATGAACGCGATACAGAAAACCCTGAAATCAGGGATATGTTTAAAGCATTGGGTATTATAGAGTCCTTTGGAACGGGTATCGGGGAAGCCAAAAGAGCGATGAGAGAAAATGGTTCCCCGGATCTCTTTTACAAGACCTTTGATGTAAATGATAACGTTACCTCTGTAGTTATACCTGTAAACGAGGAATATTACGAAATAAAAAGTGGCTCTAAACCAAAGGAAAAAGTTTGGATTGAGAATGAAACCAAGGATTTTAAGCAGAAAATCTTGGATTCGGGATATACAAAAAAAATAAAACAAAACACTTTGAAGTTATATGAGGAAATTGGGACAGAGGTTTTTGGAAATTCTCGTGTAGTCGAAATCCTGGACTGCTCGGAGGTGACAGCAACTTCTTATTTGAAAAGGATGGAGAATGAAATGAAAATCATAGTTCCAGTAGAAGGAATGGGAAAAGGAAAGTATAAGTTTTCTATATAATTCCTAATTCAAAAAGTCGGAGTGAGGAATTCTTTTTCAGCCAGTAGCTGCGGTTTTGGTCAGCACAATTGGACTTGCAATTACAATTACGATTCCATATTGGATTGGAAAATATTCGGGAAAACAGGTTGTGCAGGAAATATGTCAAAAATATCCGAAAGCAGAGATAGTTGCAAAGTATCAGAAAACAAATACTTTTTTGCCTGCTTTATTACAAGAATTGTGGGATTTCTTCCCTGTGATATTGTAAGTATATATTTCGGAGCGTGTGATACGGCATATCTGATATATCTTGCGGCAGGTGTGTCTGGATCTTTGCTCAGTATCATTACAACTACACTGTTGGGTGAAAAAATCAGTGATCCATTTTCCGTTGAGTTTATGATAGTGCTTTTATGCCGGATTTTGGTATCGGTCGGAGCAGTTGTGATAAACTATCAGTTAAATCAAAAGAAAAAGTAACAGGTACGATTGTTAGTTTGGGGAGAAAGAATGATTCAGACGAAGGAAATAATTAAGGATACGTTCTGGGAGATTCTGGAAGAGAAACCATATAATAAAATTACAGTACAGGATATTGTGAATCGGTGTCGTGTGAATCGCAATACATTTTATTATCATTTTCAGGATATTCCTACATTAATGATAGATTCCATTGAGGATTGGATGGAGGAAGTCATTCAGAAATATGGAACATTTACATCTCCAGTGGATTGTCTTACTTATATGGCAGATGAATGTATGAAAAGGAAAAAGGCTTTCTTGCATTTATTCCGTTCTGTTCAAAAGGACATATTTTTATCTGGGCTGAATAGGATGGGATATGATATTATTCGAATTTATGTGGATAAAATTGGAGAATATAAGCAAATTTCAAAAGAAGAAAAGGAAATCTTTATCAGATGTTATAAATGTGTATTTGTTGGAAGTCTGTTGGATTGGCTGGAAGAAAGTGCTTCTTATGATCTGAAAGAGCTTTATGAAGAACTTTGTAAAATCTTTGCTGGATCGAGTGAACGTGTAATCTCCGGACATAATGATAAATGAAATATGTGGCTTAATGAAAAGAGGAGTTCTGCTGGTAGGGCAGGACTCCTCTGTGATTTTAATTCTGAGAATGTTTTTCGTTATATTTTTTTCTGCTTTCTTCCCAAAGCTTGTCTGCTACCGGTTTCCAGTGTTCTGCATAATGATCACATTTGGAGCAGAGATGTTCGGCACTTTCCGGTGACTGCAGGTCAGTGGAATGTGCGCCTGCGGTAGTAACCATTTCACGAAGCTTCTGCGGATTTTCCAGCATCGGACACGGGCGAAGCATGTTTTCATTGAATGGCTGATTTCTGTGATAAGCCATCATCATCGGAGAGCGCAGGGCTTCCAGTAAGGTTTTCTCACGGATATTGGAATCGGAATAGTGAATGAATACACAAGGGTCAATATCTCCATTAGCATTGATATGTAAATAGCGGTAGCCGCCGGCAATACATCCACCGACATATTCTGCATCGTTCTGGAAATCCATAGCAAATAATGGTTTTGTAGCACGATAATGACGGATTTTTTCGTAAACGCCGGTTCGCTGCTCCGGTGAGGGGAGAAGTTCCGGTGCAGCGTCATTTCCTACCGGCATATAATGGAAATACCATACGAAATATGCACCCAGATCGATCATGGAATCATAGAATTCTTCTGAAGTAATGGAATCATAGTTGGCGCTGGTATAACAACAGGAAATGCCATAAATCAGTTTCTTTTCCCTAAGGAGTGCCATTGCCTTTGTTACTTTCTGGTAAACACCATCTCCACGGCGTCCATCGGTTGCCTCTTCAAAACCTTCCAGGGAAATAGCAGGTACAAAGTTTCCAACCCGGAGCATCTCATCTGCAAATTCTTCATCAATCAGAGTTGCATTTGTAAAACATAAGAATACACAGTCAGAGTGTTTTTCACAGAGACGGATCAGGTCTTTTTTTCGGACAAGTGGTTCACCGCCAGTGTAAATGTACATATATACACCAAGTTCTTTGCCCTGGGTGATAATATCGTCGATTTCGTCATAAGTCAGATTCAGTTTATGCCCATATTCAGCAGCCCAGCATCCGGTACAGTGCAAATTGCAGGCAGAAGTAGGATCAAGAAGAATTGCCCATGGAATATTGCAGTCGTATTTCTCGCGGAGTTCCTCTTCTTTTGGCCATCCAATCAATGCTGCATTTATGAAGAGATTTACGGCAAGTGTTTTTGCAACATTAGGATCGACATCTTTAAATATTTTACGGACATAGGAATAATATGGATGCTCCGGATTTTCAATCGCTTCACGGATTGCTTTTCGCTGAGACGGGAAGCCGCCCCTGGAAAACTTATCCGCCCAGTCCATCAACTTTTCCATGTTTTTGTCTGGATCTTTGTAAATGTAATTGAATGTCTGTTCAATTCCCAGTTTTTTCAGTGTATTTGATGCGTTCATAATAGCATCCTCCTTCGTATAAATTTGCTATTTTAATAGTTTATTATCATTTAGATAATGGTAATCAGGTAATCGTGCAGTATGCTGAACAATGTAATGCCGCATACCGCCTTCTGCCAGAAGCGCACAACCTGTAAATTTGATTGTACTTTTTAAAATTACGAGAACTCCAAAAGTGCCAGTTATCATAGAAAATATAAGGATATATTTCCATGAGGATAATCCGAATTTTTTTGAATCAAGTGCTGTCTGGATACTTAGCAGACTGTCAAGTAGAATTAGTATTCCCAGTGCTGCCAGAAGAGAAGAGTCTTTGAATCTGGAACTAATGCACAAAGCTGCAATACCAAGCACGATTAAAAAAATCCCACAGGCGAAATCATATTGAAACGCCAGGCAGTATAAATCTTTCGAAAAATAGCCGATAATTTTAATAATTCCATATGCGATTAGAATGACTCCGGCTAGAGTTCTGCTATGTGATTGTATTAATTCAGGATCAGCGATACATAAAAATCCTGTAATGTAAAATACAATGGAAATCAGAATATAGCCGGTACATGCAATTTTTATCTGTTTCAGATATATCACCTCGGTTTTGTTTTGATATGTGGATATATTAGGAGAAAAAACTTGGATTCACAATGGACAAAAGCAAGCGGGATATCTAAAAACTAGACATAAGGGTGGAGTTTGTCTAATTTGAAATAGACAGGAATTTGATATACTTATGTAAGAAAATTATGAGCATTTATGAAGGGTAATAGCTACATTTGATGCTATCTGCCAAATAAAACAGTTGTATTTGGCGGTGAATGGTTATAAACTCTCAGTAAATCGGCAAGGAGGCGCAGAACCGTGATACATAAAACCAGATTTCAGACCACTCAAAATCAGGAAGAAGCTTTTGAAAACAGCGCACGAACTGTGGCTTTTCGCTGCCTTTATGCTACTGGAGATAACCTGCAGGGAAAGTTATTTCCATGGCACTGGCATTCGGCGTTTGAAATTGATTTGGTGACCGGGTGTGATACAAGGTTTGAGTTTGAGGGGACCATTCTTGACATTCCGGTGGGGAATGCTGTTTTTATCAACTCACAGAAAATCCATGCCTATCAGCCCCAAAATCCTGTGAAGTGCAGGATTTATGCTCTTTTGTTTGAGCCTGTGCTGCTTGCAGGGCAGTACAATGGGGAAATTTTTCGGAAATATGTTGCTCCGCTACTGAATTCAGAAATCACAGGGGTGGAAATTCCAGCGGCAGATCCAACATTTGCATATATTCAGGAGATGATCCGTCTGTGTGCAGAGGAACCACAGTATTATGAAATACGGGTGCGGACTCAGGTGGAGGAATTCTGGTGCAGGCTGTTGGATAAAATAACTGCGGTGCAGCTCCAACCTTCCTCTCATAGAGAAGATTCTGTGCGGATAAAGGAAATGCTGAATTATATCCATAATCACTATGGGGAACCGCTTTCCCTGGAAAAAATTGCGTCGGCAGCATCTGTGGGGATAAGAGAATGCAGTCGTTGTTTTCAGCGTTCTATTCGGCGGGCACCTATGGAGTATGTAAATTTTTACCGGGTGCAGATCGCGTTGGAACTGCTGGCCTCTACCAACCATACTATCACGGAAATCAGCGAAATGTGCGGCTTCAGTTCACTGAGTTATTTCGGAAAAGTGTTTCGGCAGCATACAGGGGTTACGCCTGTACAGTACCGGGGCAGTCTGTGAGGTTCTGCTTCGGAAGTTGGATAATCAGGCAATATCATTGACATCTTTTGTATTTACATCGTTAAAAAAATCTGCCTCATCCATATAATGCTCAAGTTCCGGAATCTGAGCCGGAGTATATTTGGTCAGGGTCAGAAGCATGGAATTTACAGGTCCCTGTGACATAATTTCCAGAATGTCATACATGTTGATTTCTTCACCTCGTAATTCCACAAATCCGGCAATATTGAAGCGGACGAACATGTTTGCATATTTTCTAAAGTCATTTACAGTTCTTAAATGAATATTATACTGTAGCATAATCAGGACTCCTTCCATTTGTTAATCCTTGTCTTTGACTTTACAATACGTGAAAATGTTGGATACGAAAATCTATATATGGACTTGCATTGGTAAAATCTGGACTAAATCAAAAATGATGAAGAGTGACCTGTCGGAAGGGATTGAGGAAATGTGGCATTCAGGGGAGGAAACTTTCTGCAGCTCCGAGGTGTGAGACCGTTTTTCAGCAACAAGTATGACATTACTAAACATAAGAATTATCCTCAGCTGTCTGACAGTGATCCGAGACTTGCTTTTGATATCGAGAAGTTTGTCAGACGAAGGCTAACGCTTAAAAAAAATGAAGAAGTGGAAGTCTTTGAGGCAGATGCCATTGAAGAAGCAGAATAGGTTTTCCTGAAATCCGGGAGATACAGAGTACAGATTCTTTTGACGCTGCTACACGAATCATGCTAAAATAGAGAAATCTACTATGTGTATGGAATATTTTGAGCCGGCAGGGACAGTGAAAAAGCCATGAAACCCCGTCCCCAATGGTTGGAGAGGAAAAATCATGAATAAAAGAGAATCATTTAGCAGCAGAGGGGGCTTCATCTGTGCCTGTATCGGTTCGGCGGTCGGAATGGGGAACATCTGGATGTTTCCGACCAGGGTATCACTGTATGGAGGCGGTTCGTTTCTGATCCCGTACTTTATCTTCGTGATACTGATCGGTTCGACAGGCGTAATTGGGGAAATGAGTTTCGGACGTGCGGCAAAAGCAGGGCCGATCGATGCGTTTGGAATCGCCTGCGAAAAAAGAGGAAAGAGAAAAGTCGGGGAAGCACTTGGAATGATACCGGTGTTCGGTTCACTTGCCATGGCAATCGGGTACACGGTTGTAATGGGATGGATCCTGCGATATGCTGTTGGAACATTTACCGGAGCGACACTGCGTCCGGAGAATGTGGATGAATTTGGGGCAGTATTTGGTAAGATGGCATCTGCATTTGGCAATAATATATGGCAGATACTTGCACTTACGGCATGTATGCTGATCCTGATGTTAGGTGTCGGAAGCGGCATTGAAAAAGCGAATAAGATTATGATGCCGATATTCTTCG
>CAVITM010000124.1:0-6631 GCA_963645455.1 Moraxellaceae bacterium
GGACACTCCGATGCAATTCGTTGCCTCCTTGTACAGCCAGCGCTGGCTCTGACCTTCCATATTCAAATCATCGAACTCATACATGGCTTTTGTACCGCCCATGGTGGCCCGTCCCACATTGACCAGATTCAACTGCTCCTGATTCTGATCCCCAATGGTCAGGTTCAGTTCCGCATCCTCACGGGAAAATTTCGTTGACTTGCGGAAGAGCCCTTTGAGCATGTCAAATCTCTGATGGCGGCTAATGGTGGCACTCTCACGTTTTTTCTCTGTACCCTGATTCATGCAGGCAACCTTGTATTTGCGTTTCAGAAGATCTGCCTTTACTTTTGCTTCCTCCGCCTTTTTCATCGCTTCCATGCGGACCTTGCTGCCCACCTCCAGGGCGATGGCCATCCGGTGGTAAGCCTCATAACGCATCTCCTGTGCGCTCCACCGGACCTTTGCCTGTAATGCTTCCGCAGAATCCGCCGGATCCGTGGGCTGCTCTGCCACGCCTTCCTTTTGCTGGCGCTGCATCACTGCTACCGCTGCCAGGTCTGCTTCCTCCTTGGCTCCTACCAAAGCCAGCTGCTTATTCAATACCGTCTGCTCGTTTTTGTATCCCACAGAGGATCTCTGACTAATGGTGGAAAGGCGTGATTCCCGAATCAGCTCAGACCCTTCCAGACTGTTCACTTCCTGTTCGATGCGTCTGGCCTTTTGGTATCGCTGCTGCATATTTCTGCGTTTTTTCTTTTCAGAATGGCTGACTTTTCTCGGTCCTGCCATCTGCTGGGGCAGGCTCATATCGGATACCAGATAAGGCATCTTGTCCAGAAAATGAGGGCGGGCAGCTTCCTCCTGCTGCTGAGTCTGCTGCTGTGCCTGCTGCTCCTGCATGGCCTCAAACATGGTGCTGCGTTCCGTAAGCTCCTGGTGCTGTTCCTCATAAAAGAGGCTTTTCCGTGTCTCCCACTGATTTTGATGGGTCGTTTCCATCATACCTGAATGATCATTCCCCGGCATCTTCTTCACCTCCCATTGTGTTCATATCCCAACATGCTGTGTAAAATTTACTGACAATCTCGCGCTGCGGAAGAAGCTTGTCGATCAGTTTTCTGCTCTGGGATGTGACCGCTGCGATCTGAAGATCAACAAAACGGTCTCCGGCACGGATCACAAGCTCACGCAAGCGAACCAGCAATGCAACCAATGCCTTGGACTGACCAGGCAATCCATAGGCAAGAGACAGCTCCACATCCTGATCCTGCTGCTGGCAAAAAACCACTGCCTGCACATTCATCAACGAATCCACCGCACAGAGGCAGAAGGGACAAAGCATCTGTTCCCGGTCCTCACCGATCCCCGCAGCAAATGCCGGACTCGTATTTTTCATCTCATTGATCATGCGGCGCTGTGCCAGCTCCGGCAAATCATAAAATGTGGTAATGCGCAGGTTAGAAGGCAGAGCCACATTCCATTTGATCCGGGGAAGCTCCCGGCAGGGAAAACGGCAGATATAGCTCTCGGACTCCGTCAGTGTAAAATCCCCACGCCGGATAAATAGGCGACAAAGCGGGGCATCCCAATTCTCTGCTGCGAAGGTACACATAACGGCTGTGGTGCTCTCCCATGCACTTTTGCACAGAAAATCAATCAACCCGTTGGCTATCCCCTGCTGCCGGTATTCCTCTACAACGGCAATATACTGGATATCTATGAGAAGTTCTCCATCCGTGCGAAAGATAAGTACGCCGCAGATGCAGTTATCCTGTGCCGCACCAATGGCATATGCATTGCCAACGGCCGCTACCTGCTCCACCTCCGGGAGCAGGCGGCTGACCGCATTCAGCTGTTCTTTTGTAAGAAGACCATATTGAATCGCCATAGCTTTGTCTCCTTTATATTCCATGATACCAAAAAGAATTTTAGCGTGGTGCTAAAATTCTCTTTGGAAATTAAAATTGCAATTGTAAATCTCTCTTAGAACTTGCCAGCCTTTGCGGCTTCCTCAACAGCGACTGCTACAGACACGGTCATACCTACCATGGGGTTGTTTCCAGCGCCGATGAGACCCATCATCTCTACGTGAGCAGGTACAGATGAAGATCCTGCGAACTGTGCATCGGAATGCATACGTCCTAATGTATCGGTCATACCGTAAGAAGCGGGACCTGCTGCCATGTTATCGGGATGCAGTGTACGTCCGGTACCACCGCCGGATGCTACAGAGAAGTACTTCTTGCCCTGCTCGATGCACTCCTTCTTGTAGGTACCTGCTACCGGATGCTGGAAACGGGTAGGGTTGGTAGAGTTACCGGTGATAGAAACACCGACATTCTCATGATGCATGATAGCAACACCTTCCTGTACGTCGTCAGCGCCGTAGCACTTTACAGTAGCGCGAAGTCCATCTGAGTATGCCTTTTCATAGACAATATTCAGCTTTGCCTCTTTATAATCATACTTGGTCTCAACATAAGTGAAGCCGTTGATACGGGAAATGATCTGTGCAGCGTCTTTTCCTAAGCCGTTTAAGATTACGCGCAGCGGCTTGGTACGAACCTTGTTTGCCTTCTCAGCAATACCGATGGCACCCTCAGCAGCAGCAAAAGACTCATGTCCTGCTAAGAAGCAGAAGCACTCGGTCTCCTCCTCCAGCAGCATCTTGCCTAAGTTACCATGTCCAAGACCTACTTTCCGGTGGTCAGCAACAGATCCGGGAATACAGAATGCCTGAAGTCCCTCGCCGATAGCTGCAGCAGCATCAGCAGCTCTTCTGCAGTCCTTCTTGATCGCGATGGCAGCGCCTACGATGTAAGCCCAGCAAGCGTTCTCAAAGCAGATAGGCTGAATGCCCTTGATCTGATTGTATACATCAAGTCCGGCATCCTTTGTGATTTTCTCAGCTTCTTCGATAGAGCTGATACCATAGCTGTTTAAAACAGCATTAATCTGGTCAATTCTTCTTTCGTATGATTCAAATAAAGCCATTTTTATGGTTCCTCCTTTTTTGGTGTCTGTCGATTACTCGCATCTGGGATCGATGATCTTTACTGCGTCCTGCACACGGCCATACTGACCCTTTGCCTTTTCCCATGCAGTATTGGGATCATCACCCTTTTTGATGAAGTCAGTCATCTTTCCAAGAGAAACGAACTGATAGCCGATGACTTCGTCATCTGCGTCTAAAGCGATACCTGTGACATAGCCCTCTGCCATCTCTAAGTAACGAACACCCTTTTCCTTTGTAGCGTACATAGTACCTACCTGGGAACGAAGTCCCTTGCCGAGGTCCTCAAGTCCTGCACCTACAGCCAGACCGTCATCAGAGAATGCGCTCTGTGTACGTCCGTAAACGATCTGTAAAAACAGCTCTCTCATAGCTGTGTTGATGGCATCGCATACAAGGTCTGTATTTAATGCCTCCAGGATTGTCTTGCCCTGTAAAATCTCAGCAGCCATGGCAGCGGAATGTGTCATGCCTGAGCAACCGATGGTCTCTACCAGAGCCTCCTCAATAATACCATTCTTTACATTCAAGGACAGCTTGCAGGCACCCTGCTGGGGAGCACACCAGCCTACACCATGTGTGAAACCGGAAATATCCTCAATCTTTTTTGCGTGTACCCATTTGCCTTCTTCGGGGATCGGAGCCGGCTCATGCTTTGCGCCCTTCGCTACCGGACACATGTTTTCAACTTCCTTTGTGTAAATCATTGTAAGTCTCCTTTCAATAATTAGTGTTATATATATGCGTTACTGACTTTGTGTGAAAAAAATATCAAAGTCGAACATACCTGTCCTATTTTCTCACATTTTCCCTAGCGCGTCTATAGTTAATTTACATTTTTTCTCAATATGGATCAAAGCGTAAAGCCAAGGTTTTTAATGACCTCCTTTGCCGGCTCCGACAGGGGCTTATCCTGCAAAATTCCCTTTAATGCATCTGTTGTAGCATTGAGACGACGCTCTACGATTGACATGTTGGTCTGGACTTCCTCCTGCCTGAGCATTGCCTGATTCAGGACCTCACGCCCATAGACATACTTATCGTCTCCGGTCATCCTCAGATCATCCATCATGCCCTGGGTCGTCATAAGCTCAAGTTTAAAATCACCAACCGCATCCATGGTACGATACAGCTGCTGATACAGTGCATCGATGAGTGGCTTATGCTCACTATATTTTTCCGGAGAATCCTCGATCATTTTTCGATGGTTTGCAAGATCATCAAAAGAATAGCCAGTCGCATAACCGGTCAGATTCAGATTGGTCATATCCGCCTGCTTGTCGGTTTTCATTTTCTCTGATTCTACCATGGCCTTCATCTGATCAGATCCCTCGAGGAGCTCTTTTTTCTTTTTCTCGTGCGCTTTGTCGTATGCCTTTTGATAGATTTGCTTTAAGGCTTTCTGACTCGCAGGACGAAGCTTCGCCAGCTCTCCTTTCAAGTACTCAACATTTGGATTATAAATTGCTGCCCAGGATTCTTTGTTACCTTGTACCAGCATAGCCCTATCTGCAGAAACTCCCTTGGCTTGACAGAGAGCTTCAAAATACTGCGGAAAATACGACAAATAAGCATCCTTTACCTTGTGTTCAAGATACTCACGCTTTGCCTCAGGCAGAGCATCGAAATAAGGCTTATTTCTTGGCTCATTCATAATCTGTTCCATATAGACAAGCCTTGTACTCTTCTCATGTACTTCTGCGGCATGATCTTCTATGTATTCATAAGTAAACATATCCTCTGTTATATCAGTGGAGAGCACCACATCCACAATATGGTCTAAATGACGTTTTCTCTGTTCGTCAGTGCCGGTAATATATTCCATTATGAACGTATGGTCGGCTTCCATCCTGCGCTGCTGTTCCTCATCGATTGGCCGTCCCTTTTTATCCACTTTATATCCCTGGGAAAAACCTCGCATTGCACGGAGATCCACTCCTTTTTCCCTCGCTAGCCCATCCACGTTATCGCGCATCCATGCCCCTACGTTGTCACGCATGGTATGTTCTTCCTTCACGGATTCATATATACGCAGACCAGTATGATCTAACCCGCTTTTTTTCATTTTTGCAGCCTCAGCACGTCTTTGCTTGGCTGTCTTTTTCGGCGGCTCCTTCTGCACCTGCTTCGGCTTTCCTTTTGCCGGTTTTTTCGCATGAATGGCATCGTTTTTTTCCTGCCAATAGGAACGGAGCTGCTGATTACGCTCCAGTTCTTCCTGAAGTATGATTTTATTTTCTGCATCACGCCGCTGCTCAATGGTCTGGCCGTCCTCCAAATTCCATTCTTGCAGATCCACCAGCTGATCGTGAATGCTTTTCCTGCCTTCTTCCTTAAGCGGACTTTGCTGGTCGTGACTGTTCTCCTCTGCCATTAACCGAAACTCATCCATGTAGCTTTCCTCCTAATTATAGAAATTTCCTGTAGCTATAATATACCTTTTTTGCATTGGGCGCCAATTGCGTGATCAGACGCAGGGACTCCTCGTTGATGGCCTGCATGGCAACCGGTGTGTCCGGGGGGTATAACTGTCTAACCTTTGCGATCAGGGTCTTTATAAGGGGAATCAGTGTCGCAGGGCTGGCTTCTCCAACCCAGAGCGCACACACCGTCAGCATCTCACAGCAGGAATGATCCACCACCACATAGGCCTCGATCCTGTTATTCAAAACGAGGGCAAAGCTAAGCTCCCGCTCCAGCTCCTTACTCATAAGCTGCTGCACCGGCCTGGGCGTGCCAAGCACCACACTTCGCTTTTGCGCAAGACGAAGCTTGTCATCCGGCAGCTCTGAAAAGGGAACTATCACACCTCCGCCGCAGCTGTTTGAAACATGACTGATATGGATATGTGCCAGATCCCTCAGCAAAAACGAATAAATATTCCGCCCCCTGTCGCTCTCGATATGAAAGCCCGTCTCATCCAGAAAAGGAGGCAGTGTCTCGTTGTCCGGAAGCACATCAAAAAACTCAATCGCTAAGGCAAAAATGCTTCCCTCTTCGAAAATCATGCGTTCGAGCTTGCGCAGCATACGCCTTGCTCCGCCCCGTCGTCTGTAATCCGGAGCCACATACAGGGATGTGATATGGAAGCAGTCTTTCCTCGCATAGCCTGCCAGACAGCCACATGCAACCTCATCCTCCGCCATTCCTATAAGGGTCAGAGGTTCCCCCCACCGCAGCGCCTTGGCAGTCTCAGGCAGCAGGAGGGGCAAAAAAGGCGCTACATTTGCAGAATCCAAAATACCAACCTCAAACTGTCTATCCAGCAATGAATCCTGCGCCCATTCTTTTTCTGCCTGATCCGCCATATGCATTCCCCTCTCTCTGTTTCTCTGCGACCTTTATCTAGACCCTAAAACCCAGCTGCTCTATCACCTTCTTGGAAGACTTACTAAGTTTTCTCCCTGTTAACAGTTGCTTCATGGCTTCCATCATCTCACTGATATGCAGCTTTAGCGCTGGTCTTTTAGCCTCAACCTCATTCTGCAGAATGTCTATTTTATCAATCAGCACACTGACATAGGCATCCTCTGTAAGCTGCGGATCCTGCACATCATTATATATGGCATTCGTCGTTGCCTTTACAAGGCGCAAATCCCCCAGAGCATCCATTGAACGGTAGGTCTGCTGATACAG
>CAVITM010000125.1:0-6520 GCA_963645455.1 Moraxellaceae bacterium
GAAAATATCCATGCCATGATAAAGTTGAAAAAAGGGCCGGCAAAAACGATGGAAAAGCGCTGCCATACCTTCTTTTTTCCAAATGCACGGCTGTTGTCGCTCTCCTCATCCTCGCCTTCCATCATACAGGCTCCGCCAAAGGGCAGCAGCTTTAATGAATAAAAGGTCTCGCCCTTATGAAAACCCACGATAGTCGGTCCAAGTCCAAGACAAAACTCATTCACCTGCACATCGTTTAGCTTTGCCAGCAAAAAATGTCCCAGCTCGTGAAAAAGGATAATCACACTGAATAAAATAATTGCAATGATAATGTTCAAGCTACCACCTGCTTTCTATGAACTCCTTTACCTGCGCTTCTGTTGACAAAATCTGTTCCAGATTCGGATCATCCATATAGGGAATCGCCTCCATACATGCCTCGATGATCTGCGTGATCTGAAGGAACGAAATTTTTCTTTGTAAAAATAATGCGACTGCCGATTCGTTGGCTGCATTGAATACGGTGGGCATATTTCCGCCCTGCTCCAGCGCTTTCCATGCCAGAGGCAAGCCTTGGAATGTATCGGTATCCGGGCGCTCAAAGGTGATCGACCCAAGAGCCGCAAAATCAAGACGCGCTCCGTCCATAGGCCTGCGCTTCGGATAGTACAGCGCATACTGAATGGGGAGACGCATATCCGGTGTGCCAAGCTGGGCGATAATGCTGCCGTCCTCGTACTGCACCATGGAATGGATCACGCTCTGAGGCTGAACCACCACCTGAATCTGAGCAGGCTCTACGCCAAAGAGCCACGTTGCCTCCATGACCTCAAGTCCTTTATTCACCAAAGTTGCAGAATCGATGGTGATCTTTTTTCCCATGGACCAGTTGGGATGCTTTAAGGCATCCTCAAGGGTCACATTCTCTAATTCTTCTTTTGTTTTTCCGCGAAACGGGCCGCCGGATGCGGTCAATAAAATTTTTTCTATACGATTTCCCTGTTCGCCGTTTAAGGATTGAAAAATAGCGGAATGCTCGCTGTCAACCGGTAGAATCTGCACTCCATATTCTTTTGCCATAGGCATAATGAGATGGCCGGCAGTCACCAGCGTCTCCTTATTGGCCAGCGCAATATGCTTTCCGGACTGAATGGCCGCGATAGTGGGACGAAGTCCCAGCATTCCCACAATGGCTGTCACCAAAATCTCACTGTCCGGATCTGTAGCGATGGCCAGCAGCCCTTCCATGCCGAAATGTACCTTTACATTTAAATCGGCGATCCGCAGACGAAGCTCATGGGCGTCTTTTTCTTCCCATACAGCCACCTGCTTTGGCAAAAATTCACGGATCTGCTGCTCGAACAGATCAATATTGTGTCCGGCTGACATGGCGCTCACATACAAATCTCCCTGTGCACGCACCACATCCAGTGTCTGTGTTCCGATGGAACCGGTGGAACCAAGAATCGCAATCGTTCTCATAATAGGAATCCTTTCTCTCTAAAAGAAATAAAATGCCAGGAAATAAATCACCGGTGCTGTAAAAATCACAGAATCAAACCGGTCCAGCACGCCGCCGTGACCGGGAATGAGCTTGCCGTAATCCTTGATGTCAAAGCATCGCTTGATGGCAGAGGCTGTCAGGTCCCCCACCATGGAAATACAGGCACCAGCCCCGGAAATCAGGGTCAAAATCCATATTTGCCTGCCGATGATCTCCATCTTAGCAGCAAATACAGATGCATAAATAAAGGTCAGAATCATAGAACCTAAGACGCCGCCGATGGCACCCTCTACGGATTTTTTAGGGGATAATACCGGAGACATCTTATGTTTTCCCAAAAGCTTGCCTGCGCAGTAGGCACATGTATCGCATCCCCAGGAGGATAAAAAAATGAGCCATACGCTGTAGCTTCCGTTTTCAAGCATGCGGGTCTTATACAGAAAAGAAAACATGACTCCTGTATATAAAATCCCGAATACAGCCTGCATGATCTGATTGCTGGTATAGTTCGGATAAGTGCAGACCAATAAAAATGAACAGGCCATAAGCACCACGATCAGATACAGCATCCATGGAATATTACAATCATACATGGTTTCAGCCATCAGCAGTCCGTAATACAAAATCACCAGACAGTATCCCAGAATCCCAAGGGACGACTTATGAAATCCGAAAACACGATAGAGCTCCATCAATCCGATCAGTGAAAGAGCCAGTGACACCGCAAGAAGCACATATCCTCCGGTGATGATAAACAGTAGTGCCAGAATCACCAAAACGATTCCGCTGATTAATCTGGTACGAAACATAAACTACTCCTCCTTGATGCCTCCGAATCGTCGATCTCTGTGTTCATACGTATCGATGGCTTTTTTCAATTGTTCTTCATGAAAATCCGGCCATGGAACATCTGTAAAATAAAATTCACTATATGCCAGCTGCCACAACAGATAGTTGGACAGACGCATCTCTCCGCTGGTCCGGATGAGCAGATCCGGATCCGGCAGCTCCTTTGTATCCAGGTAACTGCTAAAAATTGTCTCGTCCAACTCCTCCGGCTGCAGCCGTCCCTCTTTCACGTCAAGGGCGACCGCCCGAATCCCCCGCAGTAGCTCATCGCGGCTGCCATAATTGATGGCGATTGTAAGGTTTAGATCATCATATACAGATGAAATCCGCTCCGCTTCCAGAATCTGTTTTTGAAATTTTTCGTCCAGCCTGGAAATATCTCCGATGACGCGGATATGCATGCGGTTTTCATGTGCCGTCTGCACACATTTGTCAAGATACCCGGCCAAAAGCTTCATCAAAGCCTTTACCTCTGCCTCCGGTCTCGACCAGTTTTCTGTAGAAAATGCGTAAAGCGTCAGATATTTTACGCCCAGTTTTTTGGCAGCCAGACAGATCGTCTCTACATTTTTCGCACCAGCCGTATGCCCGGCATTCCGCGGCAGTCCTCTTTTTTTGGCCCATCTGCCGTTGCCATCCATAATGATGGCGATATGATTTGGAACACTCATGTCATTCCTCCATGTAAATATAAAAATGAGGCGTTGCAAATGCAAGCCCCATTTTCTGCTCCGTTTGATTATACGGTAAGAATTTCTTTTGTCTTTTCGTCAACAGCCTTGTCCACATTTGCAATATACTTATCTGTGAGCTTCTGCAGTGCATCCTCAAGATCCTTGATCTCATCCTCGGAAATATCCTCGCTCTTGGAGAGCTTCTTGAATGCGTCATTGCCGTCACGACGGATATTGCGGACTGCTACTTTGGCATTTTCTCCCTTTTTCTTGACGTCCTTGGCCAGCTCCTTACGGCGCTCTTCTGTCAGCTCCGGAAATACCAGACGGATCACTTTGCCGTCGTTGGTAGGATTGATGCCAAGCTCTGAGGTAAGGATCGCTTTTTCAATGGCCTTTACCATGGAAGGCTCCCAGGGCTGGATCTGAATCATACGCGGCTCAGGAACATTGACATTGGCTACCTGCTGGATCGGTGTCGGTGTGCCATAATAGTCTACCCGCAGCTTGTCCAGCACGTGGGGATTGGCTCTTCCGGCACGAATGCCGCCAAATTCCTCGCCCAGATTGCTCAATGTTTTGGTCATCTTATCTTCGTATACTTTTAATCTCTCATCCATTATAAAATCCCCCGTTATTATGCTATACTGTCACGATTGTGCCGTTAAACTGTCCCTTTACTGCATTTACAATGCTGTTCTCCTCATTCAATGCAAATACATACATGGGCATGCGGTTCTCCAGGCACATCACAGATGCGGTCATATCAACCACACCGAGTTTTTGCTCGATCACATCTTCGATGGATATGGTATCATATTTTTTGGCATTCGGATTCAGCTTCGGATCGCTGTCATAGACACCATCGATAGCCTTGGCAAGGAAAATGCCGTCCGCCTCGATCTCAATCGCCCGAAGCGTGGTTCCGGTATCGGTAGAAAAATAGGGATGACCGGTTCCGCCTGCGAAGAAAACAACCATACCTTTTGCAAAATATTTATTGGCACGATCCTTCGAAAAAAGTTTGGTAAAGCCGGCACATTCAAAGGGTGTCAGTACATTGGTCATCATGCCCTCTGAACGGAAAATCTCAGAAACATAGATGCAGTTCATGACGGTAGCCAGCATGCCGATCTGATCTGCTTTCGTGCGGTCAATGGTATTGCTGGTGCGGCCTCTCCAGAAATTGCCGCCGCCAATCACGATGCCGACCTCTATGCCGTCATCTACCAGCTGCTTTACCTGCTTCGCGACTCCCACAACAGTCGCCTCATCAAAACCAAAGCCCTTATTTCCGGAGATTGCCTCTCCGCTCAGCTTTAAAAGGATTCGCTTCATCTCATCTGCCCTCCCGGCCGAATGGTGTTTCATTACATGATCCTAATTGAATAGTTTCATTCTAACATACTTTTCGAAAATGTTGTGTTAGAATTTATAGAAAAATTTCTTCTATTGTCAGACAATGGGAAGCTGTCAAAAAAAATCCCGATCTCCTTGATAAAAAAGGAAACCGGGATTGTTAAATCTTTGTGAGATGACTATGCGTTCATCTGTGCAGCTACCTCTGCAGCAAAATCTTCGTTCTTTTTCTCCATGCCCTCGCCAACCTCAAAACGAATCATCTTGACAATGGTGAGATCCTTAGAAACAGACTCCAGATATTTTCCTACAGACTGCTTGCCATCCTCGGCCTTTACATAGACCTGATCCAACAGGCAGATTTCCTTGAGCTGCTTGGAAATACGTCCGTCTACTAAGCCGGAGAACATCTTCTCGCCTAAGATGGTCTCCTTTGCTGCCATAGCAAGTGCACCAAGTGCAGCCTTTGCAGCATCAGACATAAAGTTCCATACATAGTTCATGTTGTTCTTATGCTCTTCGAATGCAGCGATATCTTCATCGCTCCATACCTTCTCACTCTTAGCCTTATCCAACAGCTTGTTTAAGATGGGCTTGGGAAGTGTGGTGGCATCGTTGAGTGCGCTGTCAATGGTGATATCTTTCATCTTTGCAAGTGCTTCCTCAGAGATGTCTGCTCTGCAGATATACTCAGGGCTCATAGCAGCAACCTGCATTGCGATGTTTGTGATGGCTTCCTTTGCTGCGTCATCTGTTGCACCCTTTGCAGCGATCAAAACACCGATTCTTCCGCCGCCATGAATGTAGGTAGCTACGATATCGCCGGTAGCCTTTTCAAATCTGCGGACAGAGAGCTTCTCTCCGATGGTGGAGGTCTTCTCTACAAGCAGATCCTTCAGTCCGTTCAATGCAAGAAGCGCTTCTACATCTTCACCGTTCTTGCCGCCTTCTAAATCAGAAGCAAGCGCGGTATCTGCAACAGTCTGAACGAACTCCTGGAAGGTCTCATTCTTTGCAACAAAATCGGTCTCAGAGTTTACCTCTACTACAACTGCGGTATTGCCGTCTGTAGCCACACGTGTAATACCCTCGGCTGCGATTCTGCTCTGCTTTTTCTCCATCTTAGCTGCACCGCTCTTTTTCAATACGTCTACAGCTGCATCCATATCTCCGTTTGTCTCTGTCAATGCTTTCTTGCAGTCCATCATGCCTGCGCCGGTCATTTCGCGCAGCTCTTTTACCATAGATGCTGTAATTGCCATTTGTTTATCCTCCGAATTTAATTGAACTAGGCCTCTGCCTCTGCAGACTCCTCACCTTCGTATGCTACTTCCTCAGCTGCGCCCTGATTAGCCTCAACAACAGCATCTGCCATCTTTGAAACGATCAGCTTTACGGCACGGATTGCATCGTCATTGCCGGGGATTACATAATCTAACTCCTCAGGATCGCAGTTGGTATCAGCAATACCGATCAGGGGAATACCAAGTGTATGAGCCTCCTGTACACAGATACGCTCCTTCTTGGGATCTACGATAAAGATGGCATCCGGGATCTTCTTCATCTCCTTGATACCGCCAAGGTTCTTCTGAAGCTTCTCTAATTCTTTTCTAAGAGCGATCACTTCTTTCTTGGGAAGGACATCAAAGGTTCCATCCTCTTCCATGCGCTCGATATCTTTTAATCTCTTGATACGGCTCTGGATGGTCTTGAAGTTGGTCAGCATACCGCCTAACCATCTCTCATTTACATAGAACATACCGCAACGCTCTGCCTCAGTCTTGATAGCATCCTGTGCCTGCTTCTTTGTTCCGACGAACAGGATGGTACCGCCGTTAGCAGCGATATCTGCAACTGCATTGTAAGCATCGTCTACCATGCCTACAGACTTCTGCAGATCAATGATGTAGATGCCGTTACGCTCTGTGTAGATGTAGGGAGCCATTTTCGGGTTCCATCTTCTTGTCTGATGTCCGAAATGAACACCGGCCTCCAGTAACTGTTTCATTGTGATTACGCTCATTTTTTTACCTCCATTGGTTTGTTCTTCCACGAATATCCCTTCATCACTTCACCTTTTGGCACCAAAATGATGATCCACTCGTGTGTTTGTTAATCATAAGCCTTATAAAAATAACATAAGCGCCTGCAGAAT
>CAVITM010000126.1:0-6483 GCA_963645455.1 Moraxellaceae bacterium
GCAAAGGCACAAAAACAGGAATGACCTTCGCTCGCGCTACTACGTTTACGAAGTATCCATGATGGAATGACACCGGAACTGGTGTATCATAACGCAGCAGCTCCCATACGTATTTTCCACAGCTGCGCGGCCGGCGGTATCCTTCTCAGCTGCGATTTTTGCCCGGCGAGCGCAAGCGTATTGATAACCTACCTCGTGTCATAACTGGAGACCGAGAGCTATGTGTGCGAGCGAAGCGAAGGACACATCGAGCCGAGGTTGAAGAGACAGCGCGACGCCGCCTGGGCAACCTGAGCAGCTGAGAGGTACCGCCGAGCCAGCAGCCCAGGTAAACTTCGCGGGAGCTGCGACCGTAGCCACAACACATAACGCATAACACAACCACGTAAGGAGGAGATATACGATGGACACAAATATTATTTGGAGCGACCGCAAACGCATCTGGTGCGGCCTGCCCTGGACATTCACGAAGTACGAGCTGCGTGCAGACAAGCTCCTGATCAAGACCGGATTTTTAAATCAGAATGAGGACGAGGTACGTCTGTACCGCATCATGGATCTGTCCCTCAGCCGCAGCCTTTCACAGCGTCTGTTCGGCCTTGGCACGATCCGCTGCAGCTCCGTCGACAAGACGATGAAGAATTTCGAGATTAAGAATATCAAAAACTCCGAGCAGATCAAGGAACAGCTCTCGGACCTTGTGGAGAGCGCGCGCCGCAACAACCGCGTATCCACCAGAGAATTCATGGTCGACTTGGACGACGATAATGACGAAGATGATCGTTAAGCATGAGATCGAGGTGATTGGTAGTGAAATTTAAACGAATCAGCCCGGATACAGTTCGCTGTATTATTTCACAGGATGAGCTGATGGAAAACGGACTCGACATGGAGGATCTTATGTCAAACAGCGGGCGCACAGAAGAATTCCTGCGCAAAATGCTGGCATTGGCAGAGCAGGAGGTTGGCTTCAAGGTACAGGGAGGACCCCTCACGATTCAGGTGGCAACACTGCCCGAGAATCAGCTGGTGTTCACCTTTTCCGAAAAACAGCCCGGCGAGACATTCCGAGAGCTGTTAGAGAGTTTGCGCTCCGCCATGAACGGCCTCCCGGAGACCGGCGAAGATACGAAAAAACAGCTGGCCGGAGCTACGCAGCCAGACGAATCCGGCCAAGCAAAAGAGCATGAGACCTATCTGCTGGAATTTTCCGACATGGATGCGCTGGGTGGTTTTTGCGGGAGCATCGCCTTGCCGGAAGAGCCACAGCAGGTTCCTGAGTCTTCCCTCTATTTTCTGAAGGATACCGGGTGCTATCAGCTTATTTTGCAGCAGGGACAAGCAGACCGCAAGGAGCTGTGCCGCATCGTGTCCGCAGCCACAGATTTTCTGGTGGCAGCCAGTGCCGATGAGCGCCAGATCGCGTATATCAGAGAGCACGGACAGTGCGTTTGCGAAAAAGCAGCCATTACCACGCTGCAGCAGCTCTTTGGACATTGACAAATCTTTCACAAAATGATACATTAGGGAAAGCTGATACACGAAGCATTTCACATAGGAGGATACACCCATGAACAATTTAACCTTAGAGGTAGAGGGCGCCATCGCAGTCCTTACAATTACCAGACCCGCAGCACTCAACGCATTAAACAGCGAGACATTAAACGAGCTGGACGCAGCACTTGACGAGATCAGTGCCAATGCTGAGATCCGTGCCGTTATTTTAACCGGCGGCGCTGACAAAAAGGGCAACGCATTCAAGTCCTTTGTAGCAGGCGCAGATATCGGAGAGATGAGCACACTGACCAAGGCTGAAGGCGAAGCTTTCGGCAAGAAGGGCAATGACGTATTCCGCAAGCTGGAGACACTGCCGGTTCCCGTCATCTGTGCCATCAACGGATTTGCACTGGGCGGCGGCTGTGAGATCGCTATGAGCTGTGATATCCGTATCTGCTCTGACAATGCCATCTTCGGACAGCCCGAGACAGGCCTTGGAATCACCCCTGGCTTTGGCGGTACCCAGAGACTGGCCAGAGTCGTAGGCGTAGGCAAGGCAAAAGAGATGATCTACAGCGCACGCAACATCAAGGCAGACGAAGCATATCGCATCGGCCTGGTAAATAACGTATATCCCGCAGAGGAGCTGATGCCTGCAGCCAAGAAGCTGGCTTCCATCATCGCAGCCAATGCACCCATCGCTGTACGTGCCTGCAAAAAAGCCATCAACGACGGACTGGATGCCAAGATGGACGATGCCATCGTTATCGAGGAGAAGCTGTTCGGCAGCTGCTTCGAGACCGAGGATCAGAAGGCCGGCATGGGCAACTTCTTAGAGAAGGATCCCGAGAAGAAGCTGAAGGTCGTTCCTTTCCAGAACAAATAATCAATCTTAGATTGTACCCGGGCTGTGGCATTCACCACAGCCCATTTTTTCACTTTACTGGGTAAAATTTTGCCCCCCAATTTACGACAGGAAAGCTATGTTTGAACAATTCGATTTACAACAACTGGTGGCACCGCTGCTGGACTGGTATCCCTCCCATGCCAGAAGCCTGCCCTGGAGAGATGATCCGACGCCCTATCACGTGTGGGTATCTGAGATCATGCTGCAGCAGACCCGGGTGGAAGCAGTAAAACCCTTTTATGCCCGCTTTACTGAGACTCTGCCGGATGTTTATGCCCTGGCGGCATGCGGGGAAGATCGGCTGCTGAAGCTGTGGGAAGGCCTGGGCTATTACAATCGCGTGCGAAATATGCAGGCGGCTGCCCAGACCATTGTTCGCCAATATGGCGGCAGGATTCCGGAGGATTATGAGGAGCTTTTAAAGCTAAAAGGGATCGGTCACTACACGGCGGCAGCCATTACATCCATCGCCTACGGACATCCGGCAGCGGCAGTGGATGGAAATGTGCTGCGGATTTTTATGCGGGCCACAGAGAATTTTTCGGATATTGCCAAACAGTCGGTACAGACAGCTGTCCGGCAGGCACTGCAGCCGGTGATTCCACCAAAGCAGGCAGGAATGTTTACCCAGGCCACCATGGAGCTGGGTGCCATCGTTTGCCTGCCGGGCGGCGCGCCGTTTTGCGGACAGTGCCCTTGGGAGAGGCTGTGCCTGGCTCATGCCCATGGCACGGAAATGTCTCTTCCGGTCAAGAGCAGGCAAAAACCCAGACGCATTGAGACAAAGACGGTGCTCATCGTGCGGGACGGACAGCGGGTACTTCTGCAGCGGAGACCCCAAAAAGGACTGCTGGCCGGCATGTATGAGCCGCCGGGGATCGAGGGCGCGGCAGATGAGCGCCAGATCGTGGACACATTAAAGAAGATGGGGCTCTCGCCGATCCGGCTGCAGCGGCTGCCGGACGCAAAGCATATTTTTTCCCATGTAGAGTGGCATATGCATGGCTATGCGGTGCTGGTGGAAGAGCCGGAGACGGAGGACTTTTTGTTTGCGGAGCCTGCGGCTTCTGAAAAAAAGTACGCGATTCCCGCGGCTTATGCGGCTTACGCCCAGTATATGAATATTCGGATCGGTCAGGATAAGTTTTTGGAGGAATAGGAAAAATCTTTTGGTAAAAAAAGAGGAGGGCGATGCGTCATTGCATCGCCCTTATTACATTATGAAAAAGAAAATATGGGAAGTAAAAAATTACTTGCTCTTGTGTGTATGACCGTATTTTAGGCAGAAAATATGAAATTCGTATGAGATATTTATGAACAATGTGTAAACAATCTTGACTTTTTTCTGGCTGAAACGGATAATGGAAGCACTTGTGTATGAAAGGAGATACATACATGAAGCAGGTAGTTGTAATAGGAGCCGGCATCGCCGGATCCGTTGTGGCCAGACAGCTGGCAGAAAAGAGCGGCGCCCATGTGCTGCTGTTGGAGCAGAGAGATCATATCGGCGGCAACTGCTACGATGAGCAGGATGCCTACGGCGTACTGATTCATACCTACGGCCCTCATATTTTTCATACCAATGATGAGGGCGTATACGAATATCTGTCCCGTTTTACCGATTGGTATATGTACCCCCAGGGACATCAGGTCGTGGCGAATGTGAATGGCTCACTCATTCCGGTACCCTTCAATCTGAATACCCTGTCCCAGGTTTATGAGAAAAATAAAGCGGAGGAGCTGGAAAAAAAGCTCATCGACTGTTACGGTGAGGGCAGCCGTGTGCCCATTATGGAGCTGAAAAAAAATGATGATCCCCAGATCCGCGAGATTGCCCAGTTTGTATATGAGAATATTTTTCTGAAATATACCATGAAGCAGTGGGGTCAGACCCCCGAGGAGATCTCACCGGAGGTGACCGGACGTGTGCCGGTGCTCATCTCCCATGACAACCGCTATTTCCAGGATCGTTATCAGGGTGTGCCGCTCCATGGTTTTACACCTATGTTTGAGCGGATGCTGGATCATGAGAATATCGAAGTCGAATTAGGTGTGGGTGCATCAGACCGCCTGCAGCTGATGGAAGGCGGCATCCTTTTAGACGGATCACCCTTTGACGGACCGGTGATCTATACAGGCGCCCTGGACGAGCTGTTTGACTGCCGCTTTGGCCGTCTTCCCTATCGCTCCCTGCGCTTTGATTTTCAGCATCTGGATCAGGATGATTTCCAGAAGGGTCATTCCGTCGTCAATTATACGGTGAGCGAGGACTTTACGAGAATCACGGAGTTTCAGTATCTGACGGGGCAAAAGGATGCCGTGGGCACCACCATCGTGCGGGAGTATCCCTTCGCCTACAGCGGAGCACCGGGAGAGATTCCCTATTATGCCATCTTAAATGACGAAAACGAAGCATTGTATGACGAATACCGCACACTCACGGACCAGATCCCGCAGTTGTATTTGCTGGGACGGCTGGCCGAGTACAAATATTATAATATGGATGCCATGGCGCGCAAGGCGCTGGATTTGGCAGAAAGGATTGGAAACGAGCAATGAAATTATTATCTGTAGCGATTCCCTGCTACAATTCACAGGATTATATGGAGCATTGCATCCGCACCCTGCTTTCCGGCGGTGAGGATGTAGAGATACTGATTGTTGACGACGGTTCCAAGGACGCCACGGCAGAGATCGCCGATTCCTATGCAAAGCGTTATCCCACGATCATCCGTGCCATTCATCAGGAAAATGGCGGACATGGTGCGGCAGTCAATACCGGCATCGCCAATGCCACCGGACTGTATTATAAGGTGGTAGACAGCGATGACTGGGTCGATGAGCAGGCATTTTTGCAGGTGCTGGAAAAGCTGCGGGAGCTGGCCGGAGGCGAGGACACGGTGGATCTGTTTATCGCCAATTTTATCTATGACAAGGAAGGCGCCGAGCACAAAAAGGTCATGCGTTATACCACCATGTTTCCGGTTGACCGGGTCTTTGGCTGGAAGGATCTGCGGCTCATCACAAAGGGCCATTATCTTCTGATGCATTCCGTTATTTACCGTACCGAGATGCTGCGCAAATGCAAGCTGGAGCTGCCCAGACATACCTTTTATGTGGACAATATCTATGTCTATCATCCTCTGCCCCATGTCAAGAAGATGTACTATATGGATGTGGATCTCTATCATTATTATATCGGCAGAGAGGATCAGTCCGTCAATGAGCAGGTGATGATCGGCCGTATCGACCAGCAGATCAAGGTAAACAAGCTCATGGTGGAGGACTATGATCTGTGGCGCATCCAGAACAGACGGCTGCGCAAATATATGTTCAATTACCTGGAGATCATCACGGTGGTATCCACGGTGCTGCTGCTGCGCTCCGGCACAGAAGAAAATCTGGCGAAAAAAAGAGAGCTTTGGAAATATATCAAGGATTATGATATCCGTCTCTTCCACCGCCTTCGAAACGGCATCATGGGCAATGCCATGAACCTGCCGGGCAAGGGGGGACGGAAAATTTCCGTTGCTGCCTACCGGCTGACGCAAAAAATCGTAGGATTTAACTAAACCCACCAGGCTCCCCCTGCTTTTGCGGGAATTTACTCCTTATATCTGGTATAAAAATCTATCAGATATAAGGAGTTTTTTTGTGCTCACCCAAGATATTACCAATCAATAAAAAAAATAGTGAAAGTAAATATATAATTCTACCAGAATATGGTTTATCCTTGGATCAGTTAACTGGTACACGCTATAGCATGCAAAGCAATCATACATCTATTAAGCAAAGGAGAACATTATGGGTGAGAATAAGGGAATTCAAGCTGCAGAAAGAAGATTAAAGATAAATGAAAAACTGTCTTTTGGATTTGGCGAGATGCCCAATGCGATGGTGTCGGTGTTGGCTGCATTTCTTACAATGTTTTATACGGACAATGTAGGACTTGCTGCGGCTTCTGTAGGAACAATGTTTTTTATTTCAAAAATTCTGGATGGTATTACTGATATTATTGCCGGCGTAATTATTGATCATACCCGCACCAAATGGGGTAAGGCCCGTCCGTGGTTATTATG
>CAVITM010000127.1:0-6468 GCA_963645455.1 Moraxellaceae bacterium
ATTAATAAAGAAAGGACACGCCTTAGATTATGTGGATTGCAGATCGATGGACTGACTATGAAGTAATAGATACAAGCAATGGAGAAAAGCTGGAGCGCTGGGGCAGGTATATCCTGCGCAGACCGGATCCCCAGGTGATCTGGGACACGCCCCGTGACGGACGCTGGCGGCAGCTAAACGGACATTATCACCGCAGTGCCAAAGGCGGCGGCAGCTGGGAGTTTTTTGATCTGCCCCAGCAATGGTCCATCACCTATCCCCTGGAGGGTCATCCTCTCACTTTCAATTTAAAGCCCTTCAGCTTCAAGCATACCGGTCTGTTCCCGGAGCAGGCCGCCAATTGGGACTGGTTCTCAGAAAAAATCCGGTCTGCCAACCGGCCGATCCGTGTGCTGAATCTTTTTGCCTATACAGGCGGCGCCACCATCGCAGCCGCTGCTGCCGGCGCACAGGTGACACACGTCGATGCCTCCAAGGGCATGGTGACCTGGGCAAAAGAAAACGCCGTCAGCTCCGGTCTGGCCGATGCGCCCATCCGCTGGATCGTCGATGACTGCGTAAAATTTGTTGAGCGGGAGATCCGCCGGGGCAAAACCTACGATGCCATCATCATGGATCCCCCTTCCTACGGCAGAGGACCCAAAGGCGAGATCTGGAAGATTGAAGAAAAGATCTATCCCCTCGTTCAGCTATGCACACAGATTCTGAGCGATGATCCCCTTTTCTTCCTTATAAATAGTTACACGACCGGACTGCAGCCGGCCGTGCTCTCTTATATGCTCTCTCTGGAATTGAAAAAATGGAAGGGCTCTGTCACCGCAGGTGAAATCGGTCTGCCGGTCAGCAGCAAGGAACTGGTGCTGCCCTGCGGTGCCAGTGGCAGGTGGGAGAAAAATGCATAATCTCTAAAGATCACTCCATAAAAAGAAGAACAGCACTTACTGTTCTTCTTTTTCTTCAGCCTGTGCTGAACAGTTACTTGTGTTCAATATATTCCTCCAAAATCGCTGCTGCGATGGCCACCAGCTGCCCACAGGGCCGTTTTTTGTAATACTCGGCCGTGCGGGGTGAGGGGGTGGGTGCGTCTGCACCGGTAGTGGAAAGACCCAGCAATTCCCGACAGACGATGGAACCGTTTACCGCTGCGTAAGTGCCTGCCAGCTCCTGGATCCGTGCGTAGTGAGCTGCCTTTTCCTGCTGGGAAGCAGCTCCCGGCTCATCGTAGCCGTAGAGGGCGCCTACCACAAAGCTCATGCCGCTGACGGCGCCGCATACCTCACGCATGCGTCCCATGCCGCCGCCAAAGGATGATAAGGATCGCAGCAAAAGCTTCTCATCCATGTCAATCAGATCAGAAAAGGCATAAGCAACTGCCTGTGCGCAATTGTATCCTTCCAGAAAATATTGCTGCGCGCGCTTTGCCCGGGGGCTCACTTTAATTTTTTGCAGCCACTGTTCTGCTGCTGCCTCGTCAATCTCTCTCATCAATCTTCTGCTACCTCTTTTGAACTAAAATATTCCTTTGCCATCCGGACAACGACACCGGAGAGCAGGAATACACCGATCAGGTTCGGGATCGCCATCAGTCCGTTAAAGGTATCGGCGATGCTCCACAGCAGTCCCAGATTCATCGTGGCGCCAATGATGGCAACCAGTGAATAAACCAGCATGAAGGGCTTGTTCACCTTGGAACCAAATAAGAATTCGATGCAGCGCGTGCCGTACAGTCCCCATCCAATAATAGTAGAAAAAGCAAAACAGCACAATGCAATGGCAGTAAAGATCGAAATCCAGGAACCATAGGTGGACGTAAAGCCGCTGATGGTCAGCTCTGCGCCTGCTGCTGCGCCGTAGCCTACCGGCGTGCCGCTGCACAGGATCACCAGTGCCGTAATGGTACAGATAATAATCGTATCTACAAATACCTCAAAGATTCCAAAGAAGCCCTGCTTCACCGGCTTGCTGGTGTCTGCACAAGCATGCGCGATGGAGCCGGTACCAAGTCCTGCCTCATTGGAGAAGATACCTCTGGATACACCCTTTTTCATGCTGAGGAACATGCTGCCTACCACACCGCCGGTCACGGATGAAGGCTTGAAGGCACCTTCAAAAATCATGACAAATACTGCCGGCAGACGATTGATATGGATCACAACCACACCCAGAGCCAGCACCACATAGAGCACTGCCATAAAAGGCACCAGTCGCTCTGTCACCTGACCGATCCGCTTGATGCCGCCCAGAAGAATCAGTGCGATCAAAGCTGCCAGCACGATGCCGAGGATCAGGTTAAATGTAGCTGTGCCTTCCTCAGAAAGGATATTGAAGCTATATAATGCAGTATCGATGGCTGTCGTGATGGTATTGACCTGAGTGGCATTTCCGGTACCGAATACCGTCAGCACACCAAAGGCAGAAAACAGATAGGCCAGCCACATCCATTTTTTGCCCAGACCGTTTTTGATATAGTACATGGGGCCGCCTACCAGATCACCTTTTTCGTTCGTCTCACGAAAATGCACTGCCAGCGTCACCTCGGCAAACTTGGTACACATACCAAGCAGTGCAGAAACCCACATCCAGAAGATGGCGCCGGGGCCGCCGATGGCGATGGCACCTGCCACACCTGCTACGTTTCCGGTACCTACCGTCGCCGCCAATGCGGTACAGACTGCCTGAAAGGGAGTCAGGGCTCCGTCGGACGCTTCTCTTTTCCGGAACATGCGCCCAAAGGTGACCTTCATCGCATAGGGAAATTTGCGGATCTGCAAAAATCCGGTGCGGATGCTTAAATACAGGCCGACTCCAATGATACAGATCATCGCCGGCACGCCCCAGATGAAATTATTCACCACGGTATTGATCGCGTCAATTTTTTCCAACATAAAACAATTCCCTCCGAATTCACATATACTCCTATTATATATGTTTTCCTCGCATATTCCTACTAAAATTTTCAATATCTCACAGCATTGCCAGCAAAATCGTTCCAACGGTAATACAAATCACACCAACTGCGGCCTTTCTCGTCAGTCGCTCATGAAATACAATCCAGGAAAATGCAATGGTCACCAGCATGCTCAGCTTATCGATAGGCACCACCACACTGGCCGGTCCTTCCTGCAGCGCCCGGTAATAGCACAGCCAGGAGGCTCCTGTTGCCAGGCCGGACAGGCAGATAAAAGCCAGCTCTTTTTTTTCAATGCCACGTATCTCCCGCTGTTTTCCACTGACAAATACCATGAGCCACGCCATGATCAGGACCACTCCCGTTCGAATCGCCGTGCCCAGGTTGGAATTGATCTGTGCCATTCCAAGCTTGCCCAGTATGGCAGTCAGACTGGCAAATACTGCTGATAAAACCGCATAAAGCAGCCATGCTCTGCCGTGGTTTTCTTCCGGCTGCTCCGTCTCTTTTTTTGCGATCATCAGCATGGTTCCCACGCCAATCAAAATGACCGAAACCAGTTTTCCGGCAGTCAGTCCCTCATGAAGAAAAATAAGGGCGAGAAAAATCGTAAGCACTGTACTGGATTTGTCGATGGGCACCACCTGATTGATATTACCCAGCTGCAGCGCCCGGAAATAACACAGCCACGATGCCCCCGTCGCCAGGCCGGACAGCACCAGATACAGCATAGTGGCAGCATCAATCTCTGTCAGCGGTGTCCATGCACCGGTGACTAATACCATCAGCCATGAGAATGCCAGAACGATGACGGTACGAATCGCTGTGGCCACATCAGAGTTTGTCTTTTTAATTCCGCATTTTGCCAGAATTGATGTAATTCCTGCAAAAAATGAGGAACCTATCGCATAAATGATCCACATGTTCTTCTCCTCTGTAAGAATAAGACACTTCTTATCCTATGATATTCTGCAAGATTGTAAGATCCACCGGGAACGGGCATTTAGAAAGTCGCGGCTGATCCTGCATGAGATTTTCAGCCATTTCTTTTTTCATATGTTCCGGGATCTCCACTCCGGGACAAAGGCTGGTCAAAAGCTTTTGAAAATCCAGGATGCTTTCCAGACCCAGCTTTTTTAATAGGAAGCTTTGGTCTGACTCAGACGCGTTTGCCACATACCTGCCTAAAAACAGGGCGCAGGCCGGTCCGTGAGCCAGTCCCAGCTTGTAGGTTACAGGGTAGCTCAAGGCATGAGGGATTCCCGTTCCTGTGACGGCTATGGCTCTTCCCGCAAGGGTAGCCACGTCCATCAATAGCTGCCGTTCTTCCCGGCCGGCCTCTTTGGGATTCTGTAATAGATCCTTGCACAGAGCCCACTTCTCCAGACCCTGGCTGACGTAATCCCTGCTTTCCCCAGTGGCTGTAGTGTTTATATAGCTTTCGATCAAATGTGCCAGGGCATCTACTGAGGTATTTTTTATCATTTGATCACCGGCAGCTGCCAAATACTTGCCGTCCACCAATGACAGATCCGGAAATATCTTGTGGGGAATGGACTGCTTAGTCTCCTTGTCGTGACGGGTCAGCACAGATACCCCAGTCACCTCAGAGCCTGTGCCACAGGTGGTAGGCACTGCCACTACCGGAAGGCTGGCTCCATCTGCATTCTTATCATATAGTTCCTCCAAGGAAGAACCTCCATGTTTTATGGCAAAGGCTATGGCTTTTGCTCCATCGCAGGGTGAGCCCCCGCCGATTCCTATTACAAAACCACAGCCTCTCTCAAGACCTGTTGCTGCGGCAGAAAGTACCGTCTCTACCGAAGGATTTTCCTCGATTTTATCAAAAATTGTATATTCCAGCCCTTCTTTGTCCAAAGCTTCTGTCACATCCTGCAGGGCTCCGCAGGACCTGGCCGAATGCCTTCCTGTCACGATCAAAGCCTTGCTCCCCAGGGCTGCTATTTCCTGGCTGTGTTCCAGTACGCAATCATATCCGCTATATAGTTTTGTCATAAAAGGTGCTCCTTTGAATTCGGTGTCTTATAATGGAAAAAAGGCTTCCGAGAAAATCTCGGAAGCCCTTTAGGTACTATAGCTATTTAAGGAAGTTCTGTTCGCCAAGTTCGAACTTCGCCTTGCGACTCGTTCTCACTAATCTCACAGAACGGCCTCGCACTAATTTCGCACGTCGCTTACGCTCGTGCTCAATAAGTTGCTTTCGGTCTACTCGATGATTGTAGCAACACGGCCTGATCCTACAGTACGTCCACCTTCACGGATAGCGAAGGTAAGTCCCTGCTCCATAGCTACGGGATGGATCAGCTCGATGGTCATCTCGATGTTATCGCCAGGCATGCACATCTCTGTACCTGCAGGAAGTGCGCAAACACCAGTAACGTCGGTAGTTCTGAAATAGAACTGAGGACGATAGTTGTTGAAGAAAGGTGTATGACGACCACCCTCATCCTTGGTCAGTACGTAAACCTGTGCAGTAAACTTGTGATGGCAGGTTACTGAACCGGGCTTGCAAAGGCACTGTCCACGAACGATCTGGTCACGGTTGATACCACGAAGTAATGCACCGATGTTATCACCAGCCATAGCCTCGTCTAACTGCTTACGGAACATCTCGATACCGGTAACAACGGTCTTCTGAGTCTCTTCCTTGACACCGATGATCTCTAACTCATCAGATAAGTGAAGTGTACCACGCTCTACACGGCCGGTAGCAACGGTACCACGACCGGTAATGGTGAATACGTCCTCGACAGGCATAAGGAACGGCTTGTCAGTATCACGCTCAGGATCCGGAATATAGCTATCTACGGTATCCATAAGCTCCATGATCTTGTCGCCCCACTCGCTGTTGGGATCTTCCAGAGCCTTTAATGCAGAACCCTTGATGATGGGGCAGCCCTCGAAGCCATACTCCTCTAACTGCTCGGTAACTTCCATCTCAACCAGCTCGATGAGCTCTTCGTCGTCTACCATATCGCACTTGTTTAAGAAAACGATGATGTAAGGTACACCTACCTGACGGGAAAGAAGGATGTGCTCCTTGGTCTGAGCCATAACACCGTCAGTAGCTGCTACTACTAAGATCGCACCATCCATCTGAGCAGCACCGGTGATCATGTTCTTTACGTAGTCAGCATGGCCGGGGCAGTCAACGTGTGCGTAATGTCTCTTCTCTGTCTGATACTCAACGTGAGCGGTAGAAATAGTAATACCACGCTCTCTCTCTTCCGGAGCCTTATCGATGTTCTCGAAATCTACCTTCTCATTTCCTGCTACACGCTCAGCTAAAACCTTGGTGATAGCTGCGGTTAAGGTTGTTTTACCATGATCTACGTGACCGATGGTACCAATATTGCAATGCGGTTTAGTTCTTTCAAATTTAGCCTTTGCCATTTTGAAATGTCCTCCTTAATTTTTTGCCACTTGCGGGCTAATTTTTCGTTTAAAGTTGCACTGATAGATTTGATTATATCAAAATCCTGCAGTTTTTCAAGTGTTTCGCCGGAAAATATCCGGCGAAACAGCTATGTTTTCGTATC
>CAVITM010000128.1:0-6368 GCA_963645455.1 Moraxellaceae bacterium
CCTAAATACTGGATGATCATACGCAGCTTCTCAAGATATGCAATAACCTCCTCACTGGAGCGCATATCCGGCTCAGAAACGATCTCGATGAGGGGCACACCGGAACGGTTGAAATCTACCACAGACACCTCATCCCAGTCATCATGTACCAGCTTGCCGGCATCCTCCTCCATGTGAATCTCATGGATGCCGATGATCTTTTTGCCGGTCTCTGTCTCGATCTCGATCCCGCCATCTCTGCAGATGGGCTCATAGAGCTGGGAGATCTGATAATTTTGCGGATTGTCCGGATAAAAATAATTTTTTCGGTCGAAGCGGCAGTCCCTGTTGATGGTGCAGCCTGTGGCCAGTCCTACTGCCATGGCATACTCCACCACCTGCCGGTTTAATACCGGAAGCGATCCCGGCATACCGGTGCAGACCGGGCATGTATGGGTATTTGGTGCACCGCCGAATGCCGTGGAACAGCCACAGAAGATCTTGGTCTTTGTGGCTAGCTCCACATGTACCTCCAAACCGATCACAGTCTCATATTCCCTGCTCATACACGCACCTCCGTATTCTTTGCCAGCCTGCTATGTACATAGTCCCGCGTCTGTTCAAAGGCATAAGCCCCACGGATGATCTTCTTTTCCTGGAAGCAGTCACCGATCAGCTGCAGACCGATGGGAAGCCCCTTTTGATCCAGGCCGCAGGGCAGGCTGATGGCCGGAAGCCCTGCCAGATTCACGGAAATGGTATAAATATCACCCAGATACATCTGAATGGGATCAGCCAGCGATACCCCAAGACTGGGTGCAGTGGTAGGAGCCACCGGTCCCAGCAGCAGGTCATATTTTGCAAATGCAGCATCAAAGGCCTGCTTGATCAGTGCTTTTACCCGCAGTGCCTTTAAATAATAAGCATCATAATAGCCGGAGCTCAGCACAAAGGAGCCCAGCATGATCCGCCGCTTCACCTCCGGACCAAAGCCCTCGGAACGGCTTCTTTTATACATCTGATGGAGTCCGTCATAATCAGCGGCACGATATCCGTATTTTACGCCGTCAAAGCGGGCCAGATTGCTGCTGGCCTCGGCACAGGCGATTACATAGTAGGCGGGAATGGCATATTTTACCAGACCGAGGTCAAAATATTCCACGATAGCGCCCTTCTGCTCCAGCACATCAGCGGCAGCGAGCACTGCCTGACGAACCTCCTCATCCAGTCCCTCGCTAAAATAATCCCTTGGAATACCGATGCGCATGCCTGCCACGTCATCCACCAGCGCCTGGGTAAAATCTGTATCCTCTCGCTTCATGGAGGTAGAATCCTTTGGATCATAGGATGTGATCGCTTCCAAAACTGCTGCGCAGTCCGATACATTTTTTGCGATGGGTCCGATCTGATCCAGTGAGGAACCATAGGCGATCAGTCCATAGCGGGACACGGTTCCGTAGGTTGGCTTGATGCCGGTAACGCCGCAAAAAGAGCTGGGCTGACGGATGGAACCGCCGGTATCTGACCCCAGCGCATAGGGGCATTCCTCTGCTGCCACTGCCGCACAGCTGCCGCCGGAGGAACCACCGGGCACGTGATCCAAATTCCACGGATTCTTTGTCACACCAAAATAAGAAGTCTCTGTGGTGCTGCCCATGGCAAATTCATCCATATTTGTCTTGCCGAGAATCACAGCTCCGGCACGCTGCAGATGTTCCACTGCCGTAGCCGTATAGGTGGGCAGATAATTGTATAGGATCTTGGAGCTGCAGGTAGTTTTTAAATCCTTTGTGCACATGTTATCCTTGATCGCCACCGGCACGCCTGCCAGGGGTGAGGTCAGGGATCCGTCATCGATCTGCTGCTGCACCTGTTTTGCACGTTCAAGCGCTCGATCCCCGTCCACCGTCACAAAGCTGTGCACCGAAGGCTCCATCGCTTCGATCCGCTGGAGTGCCGACCTCGTGGCCTCCAGCACGCTGACTTCTTTCTTTTTTATCTGTCTGCCAAGCTCTATGGCACTAAGACTCATCAAAGACATGATATTACCTCCCTTAAACGATGGTTTTTGGTACCTCAAAGCCGCCATCTCTGCTCTCCGGCGCATTCGACAGGGTATCCGCACTGCCGTCATCATTTGTCACCAGGTCCTCACGAAAGACATTGCGGACCGGAAACAGATGGGTCATAGGCTCTACGTGAGAGGTATCCAGTTCCTCAAGCTGATCGATGTAGTCCAGCATCTTGCCCATATCTTCCTTTGCAGTCTCCTTTTCCTCATCGGAAAGCTCCAGCTTTGCAAGGATTCCTACGTATTCAATCAATTCATCACTGATTTTATGTGCCATGAAAATTCTCCTTTTTTAGTCACGCACCTTGATGTGCACCTCTCGCAGCTGCTGCTCCGTCACGGTGTTGGGTGCTCCGCACATGAGATCCTGCGCATTTCCGTTCATAGGGAAAGGAATGATCTCACGGATATTTTCTTCATTACGCAAAAGCATAATCATACGGTCAATGCCAGGCGCCATGCCTGCATGGGGCGGTGCACCATACTGGAATGCGTTGTAAAGTGCGCCGAATTTTTCTTTTAATACGGACTCATCATATCCTGCGATCTCAAAGGCCTTGACCATAATCTCTAAGTCATGGTTCCGAACTGCTCCGGAGGATAATTCCACACCGTTGCAGACGATATCATACTGATAAGCAAGAATATCCAGCGGGTTCTTCGTCTGTAATGCCTCTAAGCCGCCCTGGGGCATAGAGAAGGGATTGTGGGTAAAGCCGATCTTTTTCGTCTCCGGATCCTTCTCGAACATGGGAAAATCGTTTACATAGCAAAAACGATAGGCCTTTTTCTCAATCAGATCCAGCCGCTCTCCCAGCTCATTGCGAAGCAGTCCTGCCAGCATTGCCGCCTTTGCCTCGTGATCTGCGATAAAAAAGATGGTATCGCCGGACTCCAGTGATGCCAGATCCTTCAGCTCTCCCTTGCACTCCTCCGGGATAAACTTATCGATAGGTCCCTTGTAGGTGCCGTCCTCTAGCACCTCCAGATAGCCCAGTCCGCCGCAGCCTGCGTCCATGGCAAACTTCAAAAGCTTTTCGTGAAAGCCCTTGGACATCTGCTGACGAACACGGATCGCCCGAACCGTCTTTCCATGGAAGGGCTTGAAGCTGCATTTTTCAAAAAACTCGCTTAAATCCATGATGCGAAGCGGGTTTCTGAGATCCGGCTTGTCGGAACCAAACTCCAGCATGGCCTGCTTGTAGCTGATGATGGGATAAGGTGCTTTTGTAACCTCATAGCCCTCGGGAGCAAATTTTGAAAAAGTCTCGCTAAGTACCTCCTCACCGATCCGGAATACATCCTCCTGGGTGGCAAAGCTCATCTCGAAATCCAGCTGGTAAAACTCTCCCGGGGAACGATCGGCTCTGGCATCCTCATCACGGAAACAGGGGGCGATCTGGAAATATTTGTCAAAACCGGATACCATCAAAAGCTGCTTGTACTGCTGCGGTGCCTGGGGCAGCGCATAGAATTTTCCTTTGAATTTGCGGCTGGGCACAATATAATCTCTGGCGCCTTCCGGAGAGGAAGCACATAAAATCGGAGTCTGGATCTCTAAAAATCCCATCTCCGTCATCTTCTGGCGTAAAAACGCGATAACCTGTGACCGGAAGATCATGTTGTCCCGCACCTTGGCGTTGCGCAGATCCAGGTAGCGGTACTGGAGACGCACATCCTCACGAACTTCCTTGGAGGTCATGATCTCAAAAGGAAGCTGGGCACGAACCTTGCCAAGCATGGTAATCTCCTTTGCCTCTAATTCAATGGTTCCGGAAGGGATCTTAGGATTGTAGGTCTCCTCATCCCTTTTTTCCATGATGCCCTGAATGGATACGCAGTCCTCCCGGCTGAGTCCTTTTAACAGTGTATCATCTCTGATAACGACCTGCAAGATGCCATACATATCCCGAAGGTCAATAAATGACACACCGCCGTGATCACGGATATTTTCGATCCAGCCTGCCACTCTTAACTGTCTGCCTACATCTGCCTCACTGATCTGGTTTAGTGTAACATCTCTGTACATCCCTCTGATCCCCTTTCTTTTTTCAAATGCAAAAAGTCCCAAAATACAATCATTGTATTCTGGGACGAATTAACTGATCCGCGGTACCACCCGTTTTTGAAAGTTATGCATACGCATAAGCTCTCCGCTCTGTGGGCTTAACGCGCCTCCATACGTGCTGACCTAATAAAGCGATCTCCTGTCTCTACCTCAATCCACTGTTTCGACCAGCCTGCTCCGGAGTGTTCCCATCATCTGCTCTTTCAAACAGCGCTCTCAGTCGGTGACGCTGTATTCCTGTCGACGTCTGCAGAAGTGAGTCTCCTTCACTGCATTTACTCATATCCTTTTTATGCCTACAGATACTAGCACTTCTTTTCTGCGTCTGCAAGAGTTTTTTCATTTTCCTAATTTTCTTAAGCGAAATAAAACCTCTACAGCGGCCGGGTGACATCTGCCAGCCAATCCAGCTCTTGGCCGGAAAAATAAGGCTTCAGGTTCTCATACACCTTCGCATGATATGCATTGAGCGCCTGCCGCTCCGGCTGGGTCAGCATGGTCACATCCATGGCATCCCGGTCAAAGGGCACCAGGGTCAGTGGCTCAAAATGTAAAAAGGATGGCCGTCCCTGCCTGCGATCTTCCACGCAAAGCAAGAGGTTTTCATGGCGAATGCCGAATTTCCCTTCCAGGTAGAGTCCCGGCTCATCCGAGGTGATCATGCCCTCCTCAAATGGAATCACTTCCTGCTCCTGGCGAATCCTCCAGTGAATCCGCTGGGGGCCCTCATGCACATCCAAAAGATAGCCCACCCCATGTCCGGTGCCATGGTTAAAGTCCAGACCTTCCTGCCACAGCGGCATCCGTGCCAGAATATCCAAATTCTGTCCGCAAAGACCCTTTGGAAACCGCGCCGTAGCCAGGGCGATATGTCCCCGCAGCACACAGGTGAAAGCGTGAATCTCTTCCTCTGTCAGCGATCCCAATGCAATGGTACGCGTAATGTCCGTGGTGCCATCCAGATAATGACCACCTGTATCTGCCAGACAAAATCCGTGAGGCTCTAAGGTGACATTTGTCTGTTCCGTGGCCTCATAGTGAACGATGGCTCCGTGGGGTCCATAGGCGATAATGGGGGCGAAGCTGTCATATAAATAGCCCTCCTGTTGGCTGCGAAATTCACAAAGCTTTGCTGCCGCAGACAGCTCCGTGACGGTTCCGTCTGCCACGTGCTTTTTCAGCCAGTAAATAAAATGGGTCACCGCCGCACCGTCCCTGATATGTGCCAGCCGTGTATGGGCCATCTCCTGCTGATTTTTCACAGCCTTTCGTCTGGTAACGGGGCTCATGGCATAGATGCGTTTTACATTCCGGGGCACTGCACAGGCCAGCCGCTCACTGATCTTCGCTTCATCCAACAGCAGGCGGCAGCCACCCTCCAGCTGGCCAAGGGCCGCCTCTACCGCCTCATAGGGTGCCAGAGTAACGCCGGATGCCTCAAGCTTTTTTGCAAGCTCTTCTGATAAAATCTCCCGATGCAAAAACAGCGTCGCCTCTTCCCCCGTCACCAGCAAAAAGGACAAAAAGACCGGCGTATAGGCCACATCCGCTCCCCGAAGATTAAGCAGCCACGCGATCTCATCCAGGGCACTGATCAGGCATGCGTCCGCTCCCAGGTACCCCAGGTCACTTCGCAGCTCTTCCAGCTTTTCCGCCCGATCCATGCCGGTATAATCCTCGGAGAGCTCCCAGACCGGCTGTTTGGACATAGCAGGGCGCTCCGGCCAGATCAAATCCACCAGATCCTCTCCCATCTCAAAGCGAATCTTTTTTTCATCTAATGCCTGGTGCAGCTGCTCCGCCAGCTGATGGCTGACGGTGCGTCCATCAAAGCCCAGGGCATCATTCTCCGATAGCATCTCCTTTAAATATTCCGGGATTTTGGGGACACCGGGATTTCCGATTTTCATCAGCCGGATCCCGCTGCCGGACAGTTGGGCATCCGCCTGAAGAAAATATCTGCCGTCGGTGAAAAGCGCTGCTTCATTTTCCAAAACCACCAGTGTGCCTGCTGAGCCGGTAAAACCGGATACATATTCTCTGGTTTTAAAATAATCCCCTACATATTCTGATGCATGAAAATCATCGGTTACGATCAGGTAGCCCTGTAAATGATGCAGCCGCATCTGCCGGCGAAGTGCCTCTAATTTTTGTTTTGTGGTCATAAAAGTACCTCTATTTGTTTTACATTTTAAAAAAAAATTGCTATACTATCTCTATTCTATTTTATATGGAGGAGCATACAATGGA
>CAVITM010000129.1:0-6347 GCA_963645455.1 Moraxellaceae bacterium
CATATAGCTTCCCATAAAGGTAAGACCACGCCCTACGATCTCCATGGGATCAATCTCCACTTTTGCATGAGCAAGTGCGACCAATACACTGGTGCCTCCATTTTTTACCATCTCAAAAGACTGATTGATCAGGAATTCTCCTGCTGCATTGATGACACGGTCTGCGCCATATCCATCGGTCAGCGCTTTTACGACTGCCACTGCATCTTCTCTCTTAGAATTGATCACATGACTTGCACCGCATTCTTTTGCTTTTTCCAGTCGTTTGTCAATCACGTCTGACACGATCACATTTTCAACGCCAAGTGCCTTCAGGAATTTCACGATCAGAAGTCCGATGGGTCCGGCTCCTAAAACTACTGTGTTTTTCTCCTCTGATGTAAGTCCCTTCTTGGCACATGCAAGGGTTACTCCGCAAGGCTCAAGAAGTGCTGCTGACTCATAGGATACATTGTCTGCGATGGGAACCACCATCCAGTCCGGAACCGTCACATACTCTCTCATTGCTCCGTCTGTCTGGGTGCCTCCAATTGCAGTTCCCAGGCTTTTTCTGTTTCCGCACAGATTTCCTTCCCCTCTTTTGCAGAAATAACATTCATTGCAAAGAACCATAGGGTTGACAGTAACTCTCTGTCCCTTCTTTAAGGAAGTCACACCTTCCCCGATTTCTGTGATATCTCCCGCAAATTCATGACCTAATACGAGAGGCGGCATAAATCTGTCAGAGGCATGTCTGTATGCGCCAAGATCTGAACCACAGATAGAAACCTTCTTGATCTTAATCTGTACCTCTCCCTTTTTCGGTAAAGGAATCTCCCTTTCCTCTACTTCCAATACTCCAGGTCCCTGATATACAAGTGCTTTCATAGTTTCCCGCATTTTCTGATCCTTCTTTCTTTCGTTATAAATTAGCAAGGCCATGCAATTGTGTAGATGTGCTTTCCGCCATGGGTAGGTCCCTTCAGAAGCTTTTCGATTTCTTCCGGATCTCTCTGGCTCATATACTTAGCATCCGGCAGCACTCCGGGAGGGCATGCCTCGAGAATGTCATGATGCAGCGTAACAAGGTAATCGCAGACTTTTTCGATGCAGGCAGTTGCCTTTTTGGGATCTGCTTCTGTTGCATGTCCAAGTACTCCCTGAGGTGCTGTCACACATTCGATACCGGCATTACCTACTACGCAATGGCCAGGGATGGGATTTCCATAGATATCTCCACCGCGGTCAACATGTCCTGCCGGAAGGATTCCATGTACATCGGTATCCTCTGCATGTTCCATATCGCAATATTCCGGGAACAGTGCCAGGGAAATGCTCTGTTCAGCTTCACATGCATGCTGGAATGGTCTGTTAAAAGGTCCGCCATGCTCTTTGTCCATCAAGGTCTGTGCCATTACACGGGGAAGGTCTACAAAGTAGATCATTGCCGGTACCTGATATTTTTTGCCCCACTCCTGAATAGCTACCGGAAGTGAGTATTCCTGACCATGCATACTGATAAAGATCATTTTACGAAATCCGGTATTCCAGAAACCGGTGATGATTGCTCTGAGGAAAGAGCAGAATACATCGTCCGGAAGGGGAATCGTACAGGGCTGACCGATGTGGTGGAAGGGATGAGAGCCGTACCATACAGGCTCTGCGACTGTACAGCCAACCTTCTCTGCAACCATTTCTGCGATACGGGAAACAATAAATGTATCCTCGCCGATGGGGCCTGAATTGCCATGATTCTCTGTGGAGCCTACAGGAATAATGATGACATCATCCTTTTCCAGTCTCTGCTCAACATCTCTTTTTGTCATTGTCTGATAATACATTTTGTTTGCGGACTCCATCTGTCCTGCGTTTGGAAAGTTCCATCCTGCCATTGTTTCTTCCTCCCTTAAAATTAGTGGTTTTTTTGTTTTTCTATCATGAATGGCTCCGGCCATTATGAACTTATTTGTCGTCACACCTTTTGTAATGCCCTGATTCTCTGCTGGTAGCTGTCTGTACCCACACCATTTACAAGCTTTATGATCTTTTCGCCGGCTTCCATGATCTTTTCAAAATCCATTCCGGTTTCAATCCCCATTGAATCCAGCATAAAAAGCACATCCTCTGTTGAAATATTTCCGGTTGCACCTTTTATATAGGGACATCCTCCAAGTCCTGCCAGAGAAGTATCTATCTTGTCAATTCCTGCTTCCATTGCTGCCACCACATTTGCCAGTCCCATTCCTCTGGTGTTGTGCATGTGAAGCATCCAGTCCATTTCCGGAAAATCCTCCCGTAATGCCATGGTTCTCTCATAAACCATCTTCGGTGTTCCAAGACCTGCCGAATCAGAGAGGGAAACCTGTGTTGCACCTGCATCTGCAAAAGCCTTTACGATTTCCTTGATTGACTCGTAAGGAATGACTCCTTCCCACTGGGATGCAAATGGCAATGATATGGAGCCTGCAAATCCCATGTGGTTATCTCTTGCGATCTGACCGGACTTGGCAAAAGTCTTCATAGAGTCCAGTGGTGATCTTCCTGCACCGGCTTTATTGTGCTCCATGCTTGCAGAGACATTTAATTTGATTTTCTGGCATCCGCAGGCTGCAGCCCGTCTTACATCATCCGGAAGATACACCAGACCTCTGTATTCCACGCCTTCTTTTTTGTGAAGCTTTTCAAAAACCTTGTCCGTATCTTTCATCTTGTACATTGTTTCATAAGTGGAAAAAGCTCCGACCTCAATGCATTTGCATCCCGCATCAACCACTTCTTCGATGATTCTTACCTTTTCTTCCACCGGATAGATTTCCGGTGCTGTCTGAAATCCGTCTCTTGTAACCACTTCACAAAGCGTTACCTTTTCTGGGAAAATCTTTTTCTTCACTTTTTTGTCCATCCTTTCTTTTTGTGTTATGCATCAATTATATATAGCTGATGCATCAGTTGTCCTGAAAAAAAACTCGGTGCAGAGGGGATTTCTCAATCCCCCCACTCCCGATCTTCTCAGCCTCCAATGCACACATAACCGTCCCGCATTCTCTGGATGGCGTCCCTGGTATGCTTATGCATCACTTCTATGGCTTCTTCGTATTTGCCTTCATCTACCAGCGCCATAAATTGCTTGTGCTCCTCAATCGGTATCCGGCTGTGCTCTGTCACCACACTGTTCGATGCCGCACGATATTGGTTTCTTATGCTTTCGTAAAATTCATAAATTCTTTTATTATTCATAAGGCCAATCAGATAGCAGTGAAATTCGGAATCTACCTCACTGTATCTTGCAAAATCTCCTGTATTCAGCGCCTCTTCCTGCTCTTCGATCTTCTTTCTCAGCAGTTCCTTATCTTTATCGGTAAGATGCGGAAGAACCATGGGAAGAACATACTGTTCCACACATTCCCTGCTCTGATAAATATCTGTAATACCTCTCAGATCCATTCGGGCTGTAAAAAATCCAACCTTGGGAACCAGCCTCAACATGCCCTCAGAATGAAGTCGCAGAAGTGCCTCCCTGGTAGGTGTATAGCTGAAGTTCAATTCTTCTGCACACTTTCTTACGCTAAAGAACGTGTCCGGTTCAGCCTCCAATACCAATTCTTTCAGACGTTCATATGCCTGCTCACTTCTAGATGCCATTTGGTTATTACTCCTTTACTTGTTGCTCACTTCATCTGATGCATCAATAATACATCAGCTTTATAGAATTGTAAATTAGCAAAAATACATGATAGTTTTTTGAATTTTTTATGCAGTTTTACCAATATGGCAGCGATCATCGCCGGCTTGTATTGCAGACCAGATATACCACCTGATGATCCTGGGCGATTTGATCCAGCATTTCCCGCACGCATTTCATATGCGCATCATCCAGATTGACAAATGGATCGTCAAGAATCAAGAAAGGCTTTTCCTCGCCAAAAAGTGCATCCACCAGTGCCAGTCTCATGCACAGCACGATGCAGTCGATGGTACCTGTACTGAAGCTGCCCACCTCCCGGGCTGCACCTTTTTCATCGATATGCAGATGCAGATCCTTATCCACCATCACATTGCCAAGCCCGCTTCCCATAAGCCTATTGGCATAGTCCTTGAATCCGCGCTCCACCTCGCCTACATAGCTGTTGGCGAGATGGTCCTTGGCCTGGCTCAGCAACTCCATCGTCCGATCCACAATGTCGCACCTTTTTTCGGCATCTTCCTTTTCAGACGCCAGATATCCCATGCGGTCTTCCCATGCAGGAATTTTCTCCACCAGGCGGCGAAGGCTGTCACGTTCCTGCCGCAAATCACGCAGGTTTTCATCCATATCATCCATTTGTTTCTGGATCCTTCTTTCAGAGTCCTGCAATTCCTCCAAATCAGGAACATCCGCATCAGAGGCAGCATCATTTTCAATGCCCGGGTTTTCTGCCAGAAAAGCTTTCAGCTTGCTCTGGGCATCCTTAAGGGCTTGTCTCAAAGAATCTCTGCTATGAATCGCTTTATCCGCAGCATCCATCAGTTGTTCCGGCCTATCCCCTGAAAGCTGATATTTTAATAAAAATTGTTCCAGCGCCTGATTGGCCTGCGCCAGTTTTGACGAAGCACTTTCCCGATCCTGTGTATAACGGTCACAGCGTTCTGCAGCCTTTCGATAGGCATCAAAGCGTTTTCGAAGATCCCGCAGGCAGCTATCACAGGCTTTCGTCTGGTCAAATGCAGAGTAAGAAAGCAAAATTTCCCGAAGCTCCGCTGTCAGTTCGTTTGCGCGAGTCTGATACCCCGCGTTACTCTCCAGCATGGCCTGTTTTTTCTCCGCAAGTTCCCGGTAACTTCTGACTTCCATCAGCAGCTGCACCAGCTTGTTGTCCGGTTCTTCTGTGGTGTCATAAAAACGAAGCAAAAAATCGTTCAAGCTATGCTGCAGATCATACAGCTCCTGCTTTTCTGTATCAGAAATTGCACTTGCCGTAATTACGGAAGCCGCGGCCTGCGTCTGTTTTCCGACTAAAGACTGGGTATGCAGCCAAAATGCCGCAAGCAGAGCCACGAACCCCAGAACAAGAAGGATGATTCCGGGAGTGGAGAATTTCATGATAAAGCAGGCAATGCCAAGGATCAGAAGCAGGATTCCCGCAATGCCGCAAACGAATGGCATTTTTGATGTGGCCGAAGCCTCCTGTACGGGCGCCTGCTGCAGGATAGTCGTCTGGGTATTTTTCTTAGTCGTAAGTTCTGCAATGCGCCGGTTGTCCCTTTGCTTGCCTTGAATCTCCTCCTCCGTAGGGGGATTGGATCCAAAACGCTCCGACAGTGTCTCCAGTTGTTCCAGTTCTTCCGGCAGCATCTGGGCCGTCATTTTTGCCGAAACCTGGCTCAGCTCCTTACAGTCCCGGTCGAGGCGGTCAATATCCAAAGCTACCTGATCCGCATCCGCAAAGCACGTTTTTTCTCTATCGACGATTTCACGATCTGCATCATCCAGCGTTAGTGTCTGCAGACGCCGCGTCTCCTGCCGGATGACGCTGAGATGATCCCGCTGTTCTGTAATCTCCTGGAATGTGGGATAGCCTGCAGGATACCTCTGATCCATTTCCTGCAAATCCCGCTGGGTTTTATCGATATCTGACCGTAGCTCAGACAAACGCTTCTGATTGATCTGTCTTGCTTTCTGGCTCGATGCGAAACGTATTTTTTCGCGAAGATCCGTTAAACGCTGCGTTTGGGTGGCTTTTTCATCATTTAACTGCTCGATCTTTCCCACAACTTCATGCAGCCGCGATTTTTGCTGTTCTGCTTGATCTTTCTGCGCTTCAAGGGCAAGATATTCGTTTCCTATTTCATTGATGGCTCCGCCGGTTCCACGGTATGCCCGAAATTTCGTCCGATAATCCCGGAGTTTTTTCTCCGCAGTATCATAGTTGCTGAGATCATTGGTGTCATCCACCAGATCGCTGAGTTTGGTGCGAATGGAAGTGGTGGCTTCCATATCATCTGCTGACAACTGCGGGACAAAAGTACTGCGGGCGAAGGAGTTCACATCCAGCTGGAATAATTCTTCCCCCAACCGCTCCGAATAGGCAGTGCTGGGCTGCCGGTTGGTCAGATCAAATAAAGCAAACGTATCCTTGGCAGCCGTCTTGCCAAAATAGCGGGTCACACGGTAGCTGGCATCCTCTACTTCGAACTCCAGATAACCGCCATACTTTCCTCCTTGCCACGGATCATAGCGCTTGCGTTCATTTTCCACAATATTTCTCGCGCCCGTACGGGGAAACCCATAGAACATGGCTTTAATAAAAGCCACAAAGGTACTCTTGCCAAAACCATTGCTCTGGCAGATTGTGGTCAGTCCCTCATCAAAAGTAAAATCATAATCAGAG
>CAVITM010000130.1:0-6344 GCA_963645455.1 Moraxellaceae bacterium
GATTGGAATGATGAGACCTATATTGCATGGAAAAATGAGACCATCAGCCTGCAGGAATACCTCTATCATGTGATCAACGAGCAATGGTTTGATGTGACCAAGCTATCGGCAGACAGCGATTACTCGGATTCCGAGGAATTTTATGATTTATTTGTACAATATATTCTAGAGCAGCTGTCTGATGATGAAGGCTTTTGCAAACGGATCTACAAGCATATGATCCGGGATGACCTTCTGTCCGGCACACAGCTTTGCCTGATTTTATACGATCAGGAGGTTTTAGACTACGACGATGAGACCATCGCCCAGTTAAAGAGCGGTGCTTTAAGCTCCTTTGACTTTATGATGGACTGCATTGCACATTTGAAGATTACACCGGCCCAGCTGGCACTGGATCCATGTACCGGCTCCTGTGTCATCGCCGATGTGAACACCGGTGAGCTCCTTGCATGCGTCACCTATCCGGGTTATGATAACAATCGTCTGGCGAATACAGTAGACAGTGCCTACTTTGCATCCCTCATGGATGATTTGTCTTCGCCTTTTTACAACAACGCGACGCAGCAGAAGACGGCCCCGGGTTCTACCTTCAAGATGGTGACGGCCACAGCCGGACTGACGGAAGGCGTCATCACTACCACCACCAAGATTCAGGACAAGGGACAGTTTGAGCGGGTGGAAAATGGCCCGAAATGCTGGATTTATCCGGGGGGAACACATGGAAAGATCAATGTATCCGAAGCACTCCGGGATTCCTGCAACTACTTCTTCTATGAGCTTGGCTGGCAGTTCTCCCAGGTGGGTGACAGCTACGTTGAATCCGCCGGCATTGAGGTACTGACCAAGTATGCCAAGATGTATGGACTGGGAGACAAGACCGGCATTGAGACTGTAGAGAGCACACCGGAGATTGCGGATTCCTATCCCATCACGGCTGCCATCGGACAGAGTAATCATAACTACACCACCATCGGTCTGTCCCGGTATGTCACGGCAGTAGCGAACTGCGGAACCGTATATAATTACACGCTGCTCAGCAAGCTGACGGATGCTCAGGGAAATGTTTTAGAGACTTATTCACCCACTGTCCATAATGAGATGGATGAGATTTCCGATTCCACCTGGGATGCGATTCATCGCGGAAACCGTATGGTGGTAGAGAACTTAAGCTCTTTTGACGACTTTGATACGCTGGAGGTTGCAGGAAAGACCGGAACCGCCCAGCAGGTGACGTCGAGACCAAACCATGCCTTGTTTGTGGGTTATGCACCTTATGAGGATCCGCAGATATCCATCGCGACACGTATCGCTTACGGATATTCTTCCCACAATGCAGCAGATGTTTCCGCCGATATCCTGAAATATTATTTCAACCTGGAGTCAGCGGATACGCTGATCACCGGAACCGCCGCAAATGTTGGAACAAGCACAAATTCATTTACGGATTAGGTTTCCTTGGGGTATACTATAAGAAAAGGAGTACATGTGGCACATGCAAAAACAGCCTGTTATCATAAAAAGCACGAAAAACGGAATCAGTCTGGTGCTTGACGATTCGATTCCCTTTGGGGAGCTTTTAGATGAGATCAAACAAAAATTTATTGATTCCGAGCATTTTTTTAAAAATGCAAAAATCGCAATTTCCTTTGAAGGCCGCACACTAGACGAGAAAGAGCAGGCACAGATTCTTTCAGTGATCGAAGAAAACACGTCCATCTCCATCATTTGTGTCATAGATCAGGATGACCTTCGCTCAGAGATGATTGCCCGGTACATGCAGACATACGAAGAGACACATTCGCCCCAGATCGGTCAGTTTTATAAAGGAACGCTTCGTTCCGGTCAGCAATATACGACTGAAAACAGTCTGATCGTGCTAGGCGATGTCAATCCCGGAGCTGTGGTTTCAGCCGGAGGAAATATTGTCATATTAGGAGCTTTAAAAGGCACGGCCTATGCCGGAACAAACGGAGACGACAGCTGCTTTGTGGCTGCGCTGGAGATGCAGCCGGTACAGATCAAGATTGGCAATTACATTGGCAGAGCGGCAGATAAGTCCGACCGGCCAAAAGGATCCCGCAAAAAGACAAAGGAATCATCGGGCGGTCCACAGATCGCAACCGTTTATGAACAGCAAATTTTAATTGAGCCGATTTCATCCGGCTCGTTAAAAAACATTTAGAGGGAAAGAATTAATAGGAGGAATTGGTACATGAGTGAGGTTATTGTAATCACATCCGGTAAAGGCGGCGTTGGTAAGACGACTACGACAGCAAATGTCGGTACCGGACTGGCACAGCTTGATAAAAAGGTAGTTTTGATTGATACAGATATCGGGCTTCGCAACCTGGATGTAGTTATGGGTCTGGAAAACCGGATCGTATATAATCTTGTAGACGTTGTAGAAGGCAATTGCCGCATCAAGCAGGCACTGATCAAGGACAAAAAATATCCGAATCTGTTTTTGCTTCCTTCTGCACAGACGAGAGACAAGACATCTGTCAATCCTGAGCAGATGAAGCAGCTGATTGAGGAGCTTCGGGATGAATTCGATTATATTTTGCTTGATTGCCCCGCAGGCATCGAGCAGGGCTTCCAGAATGCCATCGCCGGTGCGGAGCGCGCATTGGTTGTGACGACTCCCGAGGTATCTGCCATCCGTGATGCAGACCGTATCATCGGACTGTTAGAAGCGAACGAGATCGGCAAAACAGAGCTGATTGTCAACAGACTTCGCATGGATATGGTTCGGCGTGGAGATATGATGTCCGTCGAGGATGTATGCGAGATTCTGGCCATTGATCTGATCGGTGCTGTACCGGATGATGAGCAGATCGTTGTCTCCACGAATCAGGGAGAACCGCTGGTTGGCTCTGATTGTCTGGCCGGCAAAGCCTACATGAACATCTGCCACCGCATTTTAGGCGAAGAGGTGCCTTTCCTTGACCTGAATGTAAAGGAAAGCTTCTTTAGCCGTCTGGTTGGTGCATTCAAAAAATAACGGGGGATACACAAATGGGATTCATGGATCTATTCAAGAAAAAAAATTCCGGTAATGTCGCAAAGGATCGTTTGAAGCTTTTACTGGTTTCCGATCGTGCGGACTGTTCTCCGGATGTGATGGAAGCCATCAAAAACGATATCATACAGGTGATTTCAAAATATATGGAGATCGATGCAGAAGGGCTGGATATCCAGATTACACAGACCGAGTCAGAGACACATAACGGAACGGTTCCTGCACTGTATGCAAACATCCCCATCAAGGACTTAAAGCATTCATGTTAAAACGTTATTCGATTCGTAATTACAATTTCAGGCTGGTGATTTATCTGGTGGCACTGACGGTGCTGGGGATTCTCGTCATCGGCAGCGCCAAGGAAGGGAGCAATCAAACCAGGCAGATTATGGGGCTTGTCCTAGGACTTGTAGCCATGCTTGTGATTTCCCTCCTTGACTATACCGTGATCCTGCGCTTTAGCCTTGTCTGGTATGGTTTGAATCTGCTGCTGCTTGGAGCAGTGCTGGTCGGACTTGGCGCAACCCACAAGGGTGCGACCCGTTGGATTGAGATTGCAGGCATCCAGTTTCAGCCTTCAGAGCTTTCCAAGATCGTACTGATTTTATTTTTTGCAGCCTTTTTGCAAAAAAATCGGGAAAAAATAAACAGCCTGAAGATGCTTTTTTGCTTTGCGGTTCTTGCAGCGATCCCATTGCTGCTGGTATTCAAGGAGCCTGATTTATCAACGACCATCGTCACGGCACTTATTTGCCTGACCCTCTTGTTTATCGGAGGTTTAAGCTATAAAATAGTCATAGGCGGTCTCGCAATTGTCATTCCCTCCGTGCTGGTGGTCTTATATATGATCGCATCGAATCCCACAGGAGATGGCGGTGCACTGCAGGGCTACCAGAATACACGTATTCTGGCATGGCTTTATCCGGATCTGTATCCGCAGCAGGCGCTGCAGACCCAGAACTCCATTATGGCTATCGGCTCCGGACAGCTTACGGGCAAGGGCTTATACAATACCGATGTGACATCCATCAAGAGCGGCGGTTTTATCTCTGAAGCTCATACGGATTTTATATTTACCGTTATAGGAGAGGAGCTTGGCTTTATCGGCTCTGCACTGGTTGTGATCCTGATGGCATTGATTGCACTGGAATGTCTGCTGGTCGCCCGGCGTGCAAAGGATCTTTCCGGTCGGCTGATTTGCTGTGGAATGGCCGCGCTGATTGCATTTCAATCATTTGTTAATATCTGTGTAGTAACTGGTCTGTTTCCGAATACCGGTGTGACGCTTCCTTTTGTCAGCTACGGACTCACCTCGCTGGTGACCAACTTTGCCGGTATGGGATTTGTATTAAATGTCGGACTACAGCCAAGAAAATATGGAACGGGGGAATTAACATGAACGTAGGACTGATTGCCCACGATGCAAAGAAAAAACTGATGCAGAATTTCTGCATTGCCTATCGTGGAATTTTAAATAAACATACGCTGTACGCGACAGGAACTACCGGTCGTTTGATCGAAGAGGTGGCGAATCTAAATGTCCACAAGTATCTGGCCGGTGCCCTGGGCGGCGATCAGCAAATGTGTGCCCAGATCGAAAACAATGAGCTGGATATGGTTATTTTTTTACGTGAGCCTGTATCACCGCGTTCTCACGAACCGGACGTAAATAATGTGGTTCGTCTGTGTGATACACACAACATTCCGCTGGCAACAAATTTGGCCACTGCGGAGCTATTGATCCATGCATTAGACAGAGGAGACCTAGACTGGCGTGAAATGTACAAATAGACGAATACTTCCGGCGATTGTTTTATCACTTTCACTGTTATTATCCGGCTGCGGATCAGATGTAGTCATCGAAGATCCCTACGATATTGGTTCGTCTGCCACCAATGCATCTGCTGCATCTGATGATACGAATCAATCCGACTCTCTGAATACCGTTCACTTTTTCGCTGAGGATTTGTGTGTGGCAGAAGAGGAAACGACCCAGTCAGATGCTGTTACCTCACAGGTTGCAGAGGCGATGGGAGTGTTTCTTCCCAGTGATGGAACGATCTCCTTCCAAAAGAATATATATGAAAAGATGTACCCTGCCAGCACCACCAAGATCATGACCGCATATTTGGCTATCACCCAGGGCAACTTGGACGACTATGTGACCGTGAGTGAAAATGCAGTGGATCAGCCCAGTGATTCATCCGTCTGTGGATTGCATGCGGGAGACCAGATCAAGCTTTCTGATCTCTTGTATGGTTTGATGCTTCGAAGCGGCAACGATGCAGCCATTGCCATTGCCGAACATATATCCGGCAGCGTTGAGGAATTTGCCGATCTGATGAATGAGACTGCCCGTTCCTTTGGTGCGACCAATACCCATTTTGTCAATCCGAATGGACTGCATGATGACGATCATTATACATGTGTCTATGATCTGTATCTGATTTTCTCCCATGCCATTGAGCTGGAAGAGTTTGTGAATCTGATCCAGACCACCAGCTATACGGTATATTACACCGACGCCAACGGTGCCGATACCAGCCAGTCATGGGTCAATACGAACAAATATTTAAATGGAGAGGTATCTCAGCCGGATGGCATTACGGTGGTAGGCGGAAAGACCGGTACCACAGGTGCGGCCGGATATTGCCTTGTGTTGCTTTCCTACAATGAAGACAATGAGCCTGTGATCTCCATTGTTTTAAAAGCAGATGCCAGGAGCAACCTCTATTACGTGATGAATCAGGTTCTCTCAAATTTTGCAAAATAGAAGTTGTATTTTAGCATAAAGTATTTTATAATTTACCTATGAAAAAGCATCGCCAGAGTGATTTTTTTATACAATTTCACTAGGAGCGTTGTAGTAATGATAAGCAGGAGGATATAACGATGGTTGAGATTATTGCTGGTGAAAAAGGTAAGGGAAAAACAAAATATTTATTGGACAAAGTCAATGAATCCGTAAAATCCGCATCCGGTAATATTGTATATCTGGACAAGAGCCAGAAGCATATGTATGAATTGAGCAACAAGGTACGTCTCATCAATGTGACCGACTTCCCGGTAACGAATTGCGACGAGTTCTTAGGATTTATTTGCGGCATTGTATCACAGGATCACGATTTACAGGAGATGTATCTCGACAGCTTCCTTACGATCGCCAATGTAGATGACGGACAGATCACACATGCGATTGAAAAGCTTGATATTATCAGTGAAAAATATAATGTAAAATTTGTTCTTAGCGTATCCAAAAATGAAGCAGACCTTCCGGAATGTGCAAAGGCAAAGATCATCGTTTCTCTATAATATACAATAGAAT
>CAVITM010000131.1:0-6322 GCA_963645455.1 Moraxellaceae bacterium
GTGCATGGGAGGATGGTCCGGGCTTTGAGCTGTTCGAGGCCATTGAGAAGCGTCTCGGTAAGATGAATATTATCGTGGAGGATCTTGGACTGATTACGGATTCGGTGCGTGCCCTGGTGGCCAAGACCGGCTGGCCGAATATGAAGGTGCTGGAGTTCGCCTTTAATTCACAGGATGAATCCGGCGAGAATGATTACCTTCCCTATATGTACAACAAAAACTGTGTTGTATATACCGGCACCCATGACAATGAGACGCTGTATGGATGGCTGGATTCTATCAGCAAGGATGATCGCAGCATGGTAGAGACTTATCTGGATCGAAAAGGAGCTGACAAAAAGCAATTGGTTTATTCTCTGATTGCATTGGCCATGTCCTCGGTTGCAGACCGCTGTGTGATTCCTATGCAGGATTATCTTTGCCTTAGAAATGAAGCCCGTATGAACGAGCCTTCGACCCTGGGCAAAAACTGGAAATGGCGCATGAGTTCCGATGCATTGACTGATGCACTGGCAGAGAGAATCTATGAGCTGAGTGTGATTTACGGTCGAACCAGACGAAAAATGGCGCCAGTGATCAAACAAACAAGCAATAAGGAATCGCAGGTGGTACTATGACACAATTATCAAAAAAACATCGGACAGTTACGATTGTGGCGGTAGTGATCTTGCTGCTGCTCATCGCACTGGGAGGTGTTTTTTATGCAGGAGTCAGACATTATCGGACACATTTTTTCCCGGGAACTCAGATGAGCGGCGTGGATGTTTCGGAGCTGACTGCCGAGGAAGCAAATGAGAAGATTGCACGGTTTGTGGCAGACTATCTTCTGACCATTGAATGCAGGGAGGATAAGCAGTACGATATTACAGGTCCTTCCATCGAATATTCCTATGTGCCAAACGGAGAGATCGAGCAGGTTTTAGAGCAGCAGGACGAATGGAACTGGATCGCTCTTCGCAGGACTACAAAGGAAACGGAGATTACCCTTGAGACCACCTTTGATGAAGATCTGCTGGAGGAGGTGGTCAAGCAGCTCCCCTGCATGCAGGAGGATCAGATGGTCGCCCCTGAGGACGCTAAAATCGAATGGGTGGATGATGGATATGAGCTGGTTCCGGAAGTGATGGGAACGACGCTGGAGTATGACAAGGTACTTTCTCTTGTGCAGGATGCTGTGACGGAGGGCGCCACGAAGCTTGATCTGTCTGATGCCTATGAGAATCCCTCTGTTTACAGCAGTGATGAACGGCTGAATGAATGCATGGAAACCATTGAAAAATATTATGGCTCCAGCATCACTTATACCTTCGGCAAACAGGATCCTTATGAGCTGACCAACTCCACCATCCAGTCATGGCTGACGGTGGATGAGGATTATCAGGTGAACGTGGATGATGAAAAAGTGACGAATTTTGTCCAGCAGATGGCTTCCACTTACAATACATATGCAGATCCCAGAGAGTTCAAGACTTCCCTGGGAGATAAGATCACCATCGGCGGAGGAGATTACGGCTGGGTGATTGACAAGGATCAGGAAAAAGAGCAGATCTATGAAGACCTGGCGGCAGGTGGCCATATTGAGCGTGAGCCGGTCTACCAGCAGACGGCCAAGCGCCATGGAGCGGATGATATCGGTTCTACTTATGTAGAGATTGATTATACCAATCAGCATCTGTGGTATTATGAGGACGGAGAACTGGTGCTTGATACGGATATTGTATCCGGCAATCTGAGCAGAAACAACGGTTCTCCGGACGGCGTATTCAAGATTGTTTACAAGCAGCGGGATGCGACCCTGGTAGGAGAGGATTATTCCTCTGCAGTCAAGTATTTCATGCCCTTTGCTTATAATGTAGGGATCCATGATGCTTCCTGGAGAAGCAGCTTCGGAGGCAAGATTTATCTGACCAGCGGTTCCCATGGCTGTATCAATATACCGGAGGACAAGGCGGAGACACTGTATGAAACGCTGGAGGTCGGCACACCGGTAGTGGCTTATTACCGCGAAAAGGTTTATTTGACGGCGGAGAATGCACGGATTTCCAATGCATATTCCTATATCAGTGAGGATGATTATAAAGAGCTTTTGAAAAAGGATAAGACGGCAGTGAATCCAAAGCCATAGACAAGTGAATGATTTTGCATGAAAAAAGGAAGGAGTTCGAATGAGCTCTTTCTTTTTTTATCTATTGATTAAATTTTAAGCTTATGATAAGATTAAATTAATTTATTACATAGACTAAATTAATCAACCACCTGATGGAGGAATCAGCATGTGGATCAGCCCGGATCATGAGAAGATTTTTTATTGTGGAAGAATTGACTGGAGTGAAAGACAAGCTCCCGTGTTTGTGTTTCCGGCCACCTATGCGCGGATGCGCTATACCGGGAAGACCATCAAAATTCATGTGAAAAACAAGAACGCATACTGGGATAATTATCTGGGATATATTCTGGATGGTGTGCAGGGAAAGGCACTGTTGAATCAGGCAGGAGAGACCATCATTGAACTGGATTCTGCGGTGGATCTTCCTTCGGAAAAAATAAAAGATACCCATGAACTCATGCTTTTTAAACGCCAGGATGCCTGCCATGAGATGACATTTCTTGGTGTGGAGCTGGATGGGGATGGAGACCTTTTAGAACTGCCGGAGTCAGTCAGACGGCCTGCCAGAAGGATAGAAGTATATGGTGACTCCGTATCTGCGGGAGAGGTTTCTGAGGCAGTGGACTTTGTCGGCAAGCCTGACCCTGAACATAACGGAGAGTATTCAAACAGCTGGTATTCCTATGCATGGATGACCGCCAGAAAATTACATGCGCAGCTTCATGATATTGCCCAGGGAGGAATCGCACTGCTGGATCATACAGGATGGTTTTGCGAACCAGAGGCAGTGGGAATGGAGAAGGTCTGGGATAAGGTACATTATAATCCGGAGTTTCACCTTGTAACAAAGTGGGATTTTACGAGGTATACGCCACAGGTAGTGATCGTAGCCGTCGGTCAGAATGATAACCATCCGGCAGACTATATGGCAGAAGATTATGACAGTGAGCAGTCGCTAAACTGGAGGCATCATTATAAGAGATTCATCCAGACACTGCGAGATCAATATCCGGATGCCCATGTTGTATGTATCACAACGCTGCTGGAGCATGACATGTCCTGGGACCGGGCGATTGGTCAGGTCGTACGTGAATTGGGAGATGATAAGGTTACGCAGTATCTGTTTAAGAGAAATGGCACAGGAACGCCGGGACATTTGCGGATTCCGGAAGCAGAGGAAATGTCAGAGGAGCTGGCAGAATATATTTGTGGACTTAATATACCGGAATGGAAATAGCAGGAGCAGGGACAGAAAAATGGCGGAATATGATCTTACAAGGCTAAAAAATTTAATGAGACGGGCGCAGGCAGGCCAGGAACTGACCATCGGTTTTCTGGGTGGTTCCATCACCCAGGGAAGCCTTGCGACAGAACATAAAAATACCTATGCATACAGGGTATTTACCTGGTGGAAAGAGACATTTCCAAAGGCAAAGTTTCACTATGTAAATGGAGGAATAGGAGGGACTACTTCGCACTTTGGAGTGGCACGTGCAGTGTCAGACCTACTGATGTACCAGCCGGATTTCGTTGTGATTGATTTCAGTGTAAATGACGATCCAAATGATTTCTTTCAGGAAACCTATGAGGGCCTATTGCGCAAGGTTTTGACATGGACTTCAGAACCTGCACTACTATTATTGAACAATGTTTATTACGATACAGGAATCAATGCGCAAAAACAGCATGTGGCAGTGGGAGACTGGTATCAGGTTCCCCATGTGAGCATCAAAGATACCCTATATCAGGAAATGAAAGCCGGTGTTTATACAAGAGAAGAACTGACGCCGGACGGTTTGCATCCAAATGACAAAGGACATGGTCTGGTAGCTGCTGAGATCGTTAAATTTTTGGAAAAAGTAAAATGCAGCTTAGGTTTGAGTGATCATTTAAACAAGCAAAAATTCCCGGATCCACTGACGGACAATGCTTATGAGCATGCGCAGAGATTAACGATCAGAGAAATCACACCGAAGCTGGAGGGGTTTCATGCAGATACAGCAGAGAAACAGGGACATCTGGATTGTTTCAAAAACGGCTGGATCGGAAAGAATCCAAAAGATAAAATTACCTTTGAAGTAGAAGCATCCTGCATCGCCGTTCAGTACCGCAAGACAATCAGACGTCCGGCAGTAAAGGCAATGCTGATTCTTGATGAGGATGTAAAAAATCCCATCCTACTGGATGGCAATTTCGATGAAGATTGGGGCGACTGCCTGTATCTGCAGCCTGTGTTGCATCATGGAATTCATAAGAAACACACAGTAACGATCATAGTTGAGGATACAGATACGAAAGATCAGACACCATTTTATCTGATGTCATTGATTACGGCATAGCATCTGATGATCGAATGAAAATAAAAGACTGGTATCCTGGAGCTTTTTTGATGCAGCCCCGGCATGCCAGTCTTTGTACGTCTGTGATTAAAAATTAGAACAAACCGGTGATCTTTCCATCCGGTGTGACATCGATGCCATAGGCGGCCGGTGTTTTGCCAAGACCGGGCATGGTCATGATGGCTCCGGTAATGGCTACTACAAAGCCGGCGCCTGCATTGACATATACGTCCCGGACGTTGATCGAAAAGCCGGTGGGTCTGCCAAGCTTGGTCTGGTCATCTGAGAGGGAATACTGTGTTTTCGCAATGCAGACCGGCAGATTGCCAAAGCCTAAGTCTGTAAGCTTTTTCAGCATTTTTGCAGCGGCAGGCGCATAGGTCACGCCGTCTGCACCGTAGATCTCTTTTGCGATGGTTTCAATCTTCTCAGTCAGCGGCAGCTCATCCGGATAGAGGGGTGCGAAATCGGACTGTTTTTCCTCTAACGTCTTAAGTACCTTGTTTGCCAGGGCAACGCCGCCTTCAGCTCCCTTTTCCCAAACCTCTGACAGGGCGAATTCACAGCCACGCTCCTCACAGAAGTTTTTCACAAATTCATATTCTGCCTGGGTATCTGTGACGAAGGAATTGAGGGTGACCACAATCGGCACATGATATTTCTGCAGATTCTCGATATGCTTTTCCAGGTTGCAGATTCCTTTTTTCAGTGCATCAAGATTCTCAACAGCAAGATCTGCTTTTGCCACACCGCCGTTGTATTTCAGGGCGCGGATCGTAGCCACAAGGACAACAGCATCCGGTTTTAAGCCTGCCATGCGGCACTTGATATCAAAGAACTTCTCGGCGCCCAGATCTGCACCGAAGCCTGCCTCCGTGATGACGATGTCAGAAAGCTTTAAGGCAGTTTTTGTGGCACGCACACTGTTGCAGCCGTGGGCGATATTGGCGAAGGGACCGCCGTGTACCAGGGCACCGGTATGTGTCAGTGTCTGGATCATATTGGGCTTGATGGCATCCTTTAAAAGGGCTGCCATGGCGCCCACTGCCTTCAGTGCTCCGGCGGTTACAGGATTTCCGTCATAATCATAGGCAACGATGATCTTTGACAGACGCTCCTTTAAATCTTCCATATTTTCTGCCAGACACAGGATCGCCATGATCTCGGTGGCTACGGTGATGACAAAATGATCCTCCCGCACAAAACCGTCTGTCTTGGCACCCAGTCCCACAACGATATTTCGCAGCACCCGGTCGTTCATGTCCAGACAACGCTTCCAGACGATCTGGCGTGTATCGATGCGAAGCTCATTTCCCTGCTGGATATGATTGTCTAAAAGTGCTGCCAGCAGATTGTTGGCAGAGGTGATGGCATGGAAATCACCGGTAAAATGAAGGTTCAGATCCTCCATGGGAACAACCTGGGCATATCCGCCGCCGGCAGCGCCGCCCTTGATACCAAAGCAAGGACCGAGAGAAGGCTCACGCAGAGCCAGCAGGGCACGTTTTCCAAGATAGCCAAAAGCTTCTCCCAGGCCTACACTTGTGGTGGTCTTTCCTTCGCCTGCAGGAGTGGGATTGATGGCGGTTACGAGAACCAGCTTGCCGTCTGGGCGATCCTTGATGCGATCCAACAGTTCATCGGACAGCTTGGCCTTGTATTTTCCGTAGAGCTCTAAGTCATCCTCCGTAATGTCATAGGCTGCGGCAACATCTTTGATGTGAAACATCTGCGCTTCCTGCGCGATCTCAATATCTGACTTCATAAACAAATACCTCCTCTTTTTTATGGGTCTGTCGGCGAAAAAAAGGCAGCCTCTCAAATGGTTTTGAAAAGCTGCCCAGACGGTCGGCAAAAATAATGATCAGCCACACTG
>CAVITM010000132.1:0-6275 GCA_963645455.1 Moraxellaceae bacterium
TACGGTTCTGATCAAGGCATCCCATTTTATGAATTATCCCCGGATCGTGCGTGCATTGACGGAAAAGGAAACCCCCTGAATCGCATTCGTGATTTTCACCCCGTGATCATCTTCCAAATGCCCCGGAAGAAATAGCCGTTGGCCACCTCCAACATACCGGGGATCACGCCGCCCTTGATACCGCCGGAGATCATCATACTGCGTAGAGGGGAGCCGGCAGAGGAGTTTATCAGCATCTGGAACTCCGGATTTTCGTAGTCCTTCTTGCCGCCGAATCCTTTGGCAATGGTGGCCTCTACGGCTTTGAACATGATTTTCATCATCAGGGAGTAGTCCTTCATTTCCATCACCGTGTTGTCCATGGTGAAGGAGCCCTTTTTTAGTAGCGGCGGTGTATAATGCCGCCCCAGCATGGTCTCCCAATCTGATTGATTCGGTTTGCCGGCGCAGGTTTGATACCAACTGCCGTTCTGCCATGCCGGAACGGGCAGTGTTTCGCCGCACTTTTCGATGGCAGCGCTCAAACCACCAATGCTGACGGCGTACTGTCCGGCAGGCACTTTCCAACCATCCTGCCAAAGGGCAAAGCTGCGGTCTGTCAGCCCAAACATAACCGTCCGGCTTTCCCCGGGCTGCAAGAATACCTTCTGGAACCCCTTCAGCTCCCGAATGGGACGATGCAATCCCTCCTGGGGCGCACCGATATAGAGTTGCACAACCTCTGCACCAGCGAACGCACCGGTGTTTTTTACTGTCACAGAGACGGTATTTCCGGACACGGCGAGATCAGAATAGACAAACTCCGTGTAGCTCAGGCCATAACCAAAGGACCAGCGGACAGGCATACCGGATTTATCGTAATAGCGATAGCCGACGTAAATCCCCTCCTGATACAAGGCATCTGGGGTCTTGCCGTAAATCTCGGAGGAGAGCACATCCTCGTAGCGATAGGGCCAGCTCTCTGCCAGCTTTCCGCTGGGATTTGCGCGGCCATATAGCAGATCGGCAATCGCTTCACCGCCCGCCTGACCGGGCAGACCCATGTACAGAATACCCTTGACGCTGTCCGCCCATGGGCACTCTACCGCACTGCCGCAGAGCAGGACAACAACCGTATTCGGGTTTGCACCAGCCACAGCTTCGATCATCCGCAGGTGCCCCTCCGACATTTTCATATTGTCCCGGTCAAAACCCTCGGATTCATACCGGTCAGGCAATCCGGCGAACACCACGGCGATTTCCGCATTCTTCGCAGTCTCTGTCGCTTCGGCGATCAGCGCATCCGTGGTATCTCCCCGGTCATCACAACCGGGCGCATACATGGTGCCGGGCAGATGATCCAGCGGCCGGGACAGCCTTGTGGGATTGATATGGCTGGAGCCTGCGCCCTGATAGCGAATACTTCTTGCCATAGCGCCAATGACAGCAATTTTAACATTCGGTTTCAGCGGCAAAATACCGTCTTCATTTTTCAGCAGTACGGCACCCTCTACTGCCGCCCGCTTTGCCAGCGCATGATGCGCTTCATAGTCGCAGGCTGCTTGTTCGTTCAGCGTTTCCGCTGCCCGGAATACCAGTTTCAGTACCCGCCGCGCGCTGTCATCTACGCAGCTTTCAGGCAGCGTTCCGGCCTTGACCGCCGCAAGGACCTCCTTCTCCATGTAGTCGCTGCCGCCGGGCATATTCAGGTCACAGCCTGCCCGAAAGCCCTCAATGCGGTCATTCATGGCACCCCAGTCCGTGACCACCATGCCATTGAAGCCCCATTCGTCCCGGAGAATGTCAGTTAACAGCTTCTTGTGGTCGGAGCAATGGATCCCGTTTAATTTGGGGTAGGCACACATGACCGTAGAGGGTTTACCCTCCTTTACGGCGATCTCAAAAGCGGTGAGATACAGCTCCCGCAAGGTGCGGTCATCCATCACGGAATCCGAGGTAAAGCGGCTCAGCTCCTGGGAGTTGGCGGCGAAATGCTTGAGACTGGTGCTGATGCCCTGCGCTTCCACGCCCCTAATGAACCCCGCAGCCAGTTTTCCCGCCAGGTAGGGATCTTCGCTGAAGTACTCAAAATTCCGTCCGCAGAGCGGATTGCGCTTGAGATTGGCTCCGGGTCCCAGCACAAGCCCCACGCACTGTTCTTTTGCTTCCTCCCCAATGGCCGCACCGATTTGTCCCAGCAGCTCCGGGTTCCAGCTTCCGGCGGTGGTCACTTCTGCCGGAAAGCAGGTGGCAGGTCGAGAGTTATTGACCCCCAGCATATCCGCCGCATTTTCCTGCTTTCGCAGCCCGTGAGGTCCGTCGCACATAAACAGGGAGGGAATGCCGTATGCATCGTATTTCTTGGTCTCCCAGAAGCTCGCACCGGAGCAGAGGGCGATTTTGTCCTCCGGTGCCATCTGTTTCAGAATCATCTCAATATCCATAAGTTCACCTCAAAAAGTATACGTTCCGGTTTCCAATTTCACCGGCTCTTTTCCGGAAAGGTATAGGGTTGCGGTGCAGTTTACCGGAACAGTGACGGTATAGCGCCACCCATCCGTCGCCTTTTTCCAGCCGCTTTTTACCTGACCGTACACACTGTTGTACACTGCTTTTGCATGGGTAAAATGACCGCCGGGATGGGGATGAATGCTGAAATGGTTTTCCCCATCCACCTGAATCCCGCACATTGTTTGAAACAGCCACGCAACCACCGCACCCTTGGAGTAATGATCCAGCGACGCCACGCCGCTACCCTTAGCTTTATCCCCCTCCCAGGATTCCCAAATGGTAGTGGCTCCGTTCTTCGGCATACTGAGCCAGCCCGGAATTTCTTCATTCTCCAGCAGCCGATAGGCGGCCTGGGGATTGATCTCCATCAGCACATCTAAAATTAGTGGGGTGGATAGGAAGCCGGTGCCCAGCCGCCAGCCGTAATGATCCAACGCTTCAATGAGCCGCTTTTTGGCAAATTTTGCCTGCTCTTCGTCCAGCAAATTCAGTGCCAGAGGCCGGACCAGCCGGGCCTGCCGGTCGGTGTCCAGGGAAAATTCCGCCGTTTTCATCATAGCCTGATAGGCTTTTCGGCAGCCGTCCCGATATTCCCGGTAGCGGGGGATGTCCTCCGTATGGCCCAGCGCCCCGGCGATCTCCATCATCAGGTCCATCATATAGGCTGTGTAGGCGGTGGAGACCTCCGGGTGGGGCCCGGCGAAGTCCATGAAGCGCATGGTGTAAATGTCCTGAGGCTCCGCCCATTCCCCGTAGCTCTGTCCGCGGTTCACCAGATACTTCTTATCCACTTGGGGGATGTGGACAGGCTTTGCATAGGGTCCGCCCCACTTCCCACAGCGGCTGATCATGAATTCCGCATAACGCTTCATGCCCTCGTAGCGCCGGGATAGAATCGATATATCCCCATATCGTTTCCAAAGAACATACGGCATGATTACGCCTGCGTCCGCCCAGCCCACGCTGCCATTCATAACGCCCATGTAAAAATCCACACCGCCTGCTGGGGCAATCTGGGGCAGCTTCCCGTTTGGCTTCTGCCAGTCATACATATCATTCAGGAACTTTTCCGCCATAGGCTCATAGTCGAACAGGAAGCTGGCGGTGGAACAGAAAATCTGTGCGTCCCCGGACCAGCCGTGACGCTCTCTTGTGGGGCAGTCCGTGGGCAGGTCGGCGTGGTTGTTCTTGGCACTCCAAACGGTGTTCTCAACGAATTTATTGAGCAGTGCATTGGAGCTTTCAAACCAGCCCGTTCGCTCCAGGTCAGAGTAAACCGCAATGGCCGCAAAGTCCGCTGCCGTGAAGAGAACCTCGGTCTCCACCAGAATGTACCGGAATCCAAAGATGGCAAAGGTGGTTTTATAGTGGTTCATCCCCTCCTTGCAGGTGTAGATCACCTGCTGTAGCGGGGTCGTAATCTTTTTATTAGAGCACTGGATATTCTTCTGGGTGAACTCGCCGTTTTCGTCCAGCAGTTCGCCGAAGCGCAGCGTGATCTGCTGCCCGGCGTGGGCGTTCACGTTAAACTCCGCATAGCCCGCAATGTTCTGCCCAAAATCCAGCACGGGTTTGCCGGAGGGGGTGATAAGCAGCTTGGCGGTCAACCGCTCATGCTCCGTTACAGGGACATTGTTGGAAGCTGTCGGCGTAACAGGATGGTTTGTGACCTTGGCATTGCCGGAATAGGACGGCGCTTTCTGTGGGTCAACGACCTCACCGTCCTTGTTGTCCGCAAAGCGGATGGGACCGTCATTGCTCCAATCCCAGCTTTCGTCGGTAACGACGGTCTGCACCTTTCCGGCTCCGTTCGTGATTTCCAGCTGGGCCAGCAGCTTCGTTTCCGTGCCATACTGATTTTTCAGCCCCCAGGCTCCGCAGGAACCACGATACCAGCCGTCGGCCAGCTGAATGGTCAGAGCGTTTTTGCCCTTTTGCAGCAGATCCGTTACATCATAGGTCTGATACTGCACACGCTTACGGTAATCGGTGATACCGGGAGCGAGAATGAAATTGCCGACTCGATGACCGTTCAGCTTTGCCTCATAAAGGCCGCAGGCGGTGATGTAAAGCCGGGCCTTTTTTACATCCGCAGTGTCAAAGTATTTGCGGAAGCAGTCCGCAGGGTAGCGCCGCTTTTTATTGACTCTGTAATTGCCGGTGATCCATTTCGCTTTCCATGCGTTGATGCCGGTCTCGAAAGTCGCCTCTGACCAATCCCCGGCGGTGCCGTTTTCGTCCCAGAGCCGCACCTTCCAAAGGGTCTTCGTTTTTGGCTCCACCGGAGCGCCGCCCCAGGGGGCCTCCATGGAATCGCTTTCCACTTTTCCGCTATCCCATAGAACGTTCCCGGCGTCGTCTGCGGCGAGAATCTGATAAGCAGTCTGCTTCACGCCGCCTTCGCAGTTCCAGTAGAGCCGTGGGGCGGAAAAGTCCACCCCAATGGGGTCAAACAAATGCTCCGTTTTCAGTCGAATTGCTTTCATTTCTTTTCCCTCCGGGCCTTGATCTCTGCCTGCTCCTTGCCGATGTCCTTTTCCACGTTCAGGAACAGCAGCAGAACGGCCAGCACGATGCCCGTAATGGCTTCCAGCCCCACAAAGCCAAAGGTGAACACATTCTTCACTGACTGGGTCTGCTCTGCGGCCACGGTGACGCCGTTGACAATGGACGGGGCCTCATAGCCTGCCTTAGCAATCAGACCGTTGAAAATTCCGGTGCAGACACCTACCAGCGCAACCGCAATAATGTTATACACGCTCATGGCGATACCATCGCAGCGGAAGCCCGCTTTCCATTCCACATGATCCAACACATCTGCAAATAGGGCCATAAATACATAAGAACAGGGCAGGCCGCCGATGTTCTTGATAAACTGTCCCACCAGCATGATGGTCATATTGGTGGGGAACATCCAGCAGATGGCGCTGCCAATGGAATAGAGAACAAAACCCACAGCGGTTACATTCCGCTTGCCGAATTTCTTTGCCAGGGGCCACACAGCGAAAATACCAATGCCCATCGGGATACCGCCGATCACAGAAATCATGGTCTGGGTAAAGCCGTCATTGTATGTACCCAAAACGTAATTGCAGAAGTACACCAGACTGATATTCTTGATAGTGCCGCCGGCGGTGTATATGAGAAAGTAGATATAGACAATGAGCATATACTTATCGGTAAAAATCGTTTTGAGCTGTTTGGCAAAGGAAACTGTCTGCGCCTCATTATTCTGTGCTTCCAGCGTGACACGCTCTTTGGTGAAGTAGTATTCCAACAATGTCAGAGGAAAGGCCAGAATGGAGAGAGTGCTCATGAGGGCAATCCACTTGATTTTATCCACGCCAATTATGGGCATGATGACCATGGGGAACACCAGAGCCACCAGAATGCCGCTCATCATAATGGTGGCGATTTGGTTGAACACGCTGAGGCCACCCCGCTCCTGGGTGTTTCGGGTGGACAGGGGGACCATCAGGTTGTGGCTCATGTTGAAGATAGTGTAGGAGAAGGAATAGAACAGGTTGTAGCTGACCATGACCCAAATGGCCTGAACGGTCTGGGATCCGCTTGGAACCGTGAAAAGGAGAATCCCGGTAATGGTTAGAAGAGGGGCCGACAGCAAAAGCCAAGGCCGGGCCTTACCCTCTTTTGTGTGGGTGCGATCAATGATATAACCCATGATGACATTCGTAATGGCGTCGATGATCTTCGAGACGATGGGAAACACCACCAGGAACGCCCCGCCCCAGAGACCGGTGAGTTTCAGAACATCTGTGTAATAG
>CAVITM010000133.1:0-6262 GCA_963645455.1 Moraxellaceae bacterium
CGATGGGGATATATACCACATGGAGATGATAGTGGTATACGTCTTTCCCAAGCGCATCGGACATGGCGCGGTTGCGCTCGTCGGCGTGCATGACGGCTGAGAGAATATACTGCTCACCGCCGACAATTTCTATTGCAGCCTTGTATGCGTCGGTGTAGAATTGCTTTGCAAACTCATACCCGCCGTGGTTATGAAAGTACGCTGTGTTCACGTCAAAGACCAGCTCGCCGTAGAGAAAAGCACCGTCTTTCAGGCCTCTGGTGGAGATGGTGCCGTCTTCTTTTAGCTGTTGGAACATTTCTGCATAACTGCCGGTTGGCTCTTTGAAATGCACGTTAAGATGGGTACGCTCCGGTACGATGTCCTGATTGTTGTAGGAATCCTTTTCACGCTCATTGTGGTGCTGGGTGTTGTTGATGTCATCTTGTGTCAGTCTCATATTTCTTGCGTTGGTACGATCAATACCGTCGCCTCTTGCCATAGACATTTACCTCCTGATTTCAGGCTGTGCAGGACGAGTAGTTTTTGGGGGAGCACTTCTGTGGAAGTGTAATAACCCACTAATGACACTTTCATCCTGCGTCTGCAAAGTGCCGTGGGCTCTCCGAGGGGGATGCGGTTTCTGCGGAAACCTCTGCCGCTTTTTTCGGCTTACACGTTGTACAGAAAGCCTTCAAAACCGGCACGTCCGGCCGTTTCATCGCAACTGCCATCTGCTCAGAAACGCCGTCCGCAGGCAGGAAGAAAACCGGATATTTCTCCCTGCCTTATCCGTCACGGACGGGGACGAGGGTTGAGATGTGGAGTTTATGCAGGAAATGCAATAAATGCAGCAAATTCCCGATGCTCACATCTATCCAATCCTGTCCGCGACGGTTGCGACGATAGCAACGGTGTTTTTGACGGTATCATTTTCACCGTCGCGACCGTTGCTATCGTCGCGCTTTGGTTTATCCGGTCACTTCATACTCGACTTCGTCGATCAACATGTAGGTCAGCTTTACTTGTCTTCCGGCATGCCGGGGCTTGTTCTCATAGCCAACATGGTACTCTTCCAGTAGTCTTCCGGACTTGACATTCAGATACTTGGTAAGGGTATTTGCCGCCATGCCGATATTGACTTGCTCGGCAAGTTCTGTAGGACTCCCGATCCATTCGCGCCTGTCCGCGGAGACCAGCTTGGACACTGCTTCCAGCACAGTATCCGGCGGTTCTTTGTGAAGCTCATTTTCTGCTTTTTCGAGATTCCAAATCTGTGTGTCCGGATCCTTTTTGAGATACAGAACCTGATCCGGCTGGTCACGGCCGACCACATCGACGGTCGCTTCCAGCGCAGTGCGTTTCTTCTTCTGCATCAGAAGTGCGCCGTCTGCACATCCGAGCAAACCTGTTGTTCCAGAGATCATCTCGAAGCTGTCGCCGGCCGGCTGCTTTCTTGTGTGATGCACCATCAGGACACAGATGCTGTACCTGTCAGCAAACAGCTTGAGCTTACCAATGACATCATAGTCACTGGCGTAGCTGTATGCTTCACCGCCGGCTTCGCGGACTTTCTGCATGGTGTCGATGATAATAAGCTTCGTATCTGGATGCTCTCGCATGAAACTCTCCAGTTGCTCGTCCAGCCCGCTGCCGAGCTTGTTGGCTGCCGTTGCGAAGTGAAGTTTGTCGGTATCCTCCACGCCGTACATCATGAACATGCGGCTCTGGATTCGCTGGTAATCATCCTCCAGGGCAAGGTAAAGCACCGTGCCCTGGTGAACGTCATACCCCCAAAGTTTTTCGCCAACGCTGACATGATAGGCGATTTGCGCCACAAGAAAGGATTTGCCAATCTTGGGAGCACCGGCCAGAATGTAAGCTCCGGAGAAGAGCAAACCGTCGATGATCGGCGGTCTGCTCTTATAAGTGGTCTGGTAAAGCTCCGTCATGGAAACAGTATGCAGATAGTGGGGGTCGGTCATACGCTGCATTTTTCGGAGCATATCCTCCAAATTTTCTTCTTCAGGATTGATTTTTGAATTATCTTCTGGTATACTTTGGTCAGTTGATTTTTGGGACGACTGCCCTCCATCTGCGCCAACAGATGGAAGAAGGGCGGTCGTTTTCTTATTTTCAATCATTGCGTTCACCTCCGGGAAGCTGGAATCCGAAGAACTTCTGCTTGAAATACTGCGCTGGGCATTTCCCCGCCACGGTCAGGTAGCCCTGTGCCTTCAGTTCTTTGTTCATCTCGCGGACGATCTGATACGCCTTGCTGCGGCTGATGCCCATGATTTCCGCGACCTCTGCTGCTGTGATAAACTGTGCTCTCATAGTACCTCCTGTTTTGACTGAAATTTCTTGTTGAGTGCGTTTGATGCACGAACTGTTCGCCCTGTTTCCTCCCGTCTTGATAAATTACGCACTCTGAGTACATATTTATTATATGCACATCAGATACATTTGTCAAGCGCTCAGAAAATAAAAATATGCACTTGCAATTCGCTTTATGCTGTGATATGATATGGATGAGGTGAATCAGACATGGACAATTTCGATTATCCCGCCATCGGGCAGAGGATCAAACAGCTCCGAAAACGAAAGGGACTGAACCAGACCGAACTGGCACAGATGTTGAAAAAATCTCTCCGCACCGTACAGAAGTACGAAACCGGAGAGATTGAAGTATCAATTGCCATCGTGAATCAGATCGCTGATCTGCTGGACACGACATCGACCTATATTCTTGGGTATGAGTCCAGCAATACGCAAATCCGAACGCTGGCGGATGTGATGGATTTTCTCTTTAAGCTGGAAACGGTAGAGGGCGTCGATTTCAAGATCGATGTACAGAAGCCGCCCCGCAGCAAGCAGTGGGAATGCTCCATTTCCTTTGACGGCAAGAGCACAGCGGACTTCAACGCGGATATGTGCCTGTTTCTGGAGCAGTGGGAGGAAGAACGCAAAGAGCTCCGCGCCTACAATTCCACCCAGGCAGCATATAAGAAATGGAAAGAGCAGACGCTGGCATACTACGCCGCCAATGCCGTAACCTGCGTTGAGTCGGAAGAGCTTGACCGCAACGAGCGGATTGCGAAGCGAAACGAATATCTGGAAAGAGAATACGGTAAAACTGAGAGTGACGAGTAAATACCCCTATCAAGGTCTGATTCTTGCGGGAAAGGAGGAAATTATGTCAGTAACAAAAGACGGCGACACTGGTCGCTGGATGTCCCAGATCCGCGTGACGGACTGGACCGGCAAAACCATTCATAAGAAAAAACGCGGCTTCGCCACAAAGAAGGAAGCCCTGCAATGGGAACGTGACTTCATCAATCAATCCACCGGAAGTCTCGGCATGACCTTCGGGGACTTCATTGCTCTGTATGTCAAGGACATGGAGCATCGGCTCAAGCCTTCCACGGTTGCCAGCAAGAAATGGCTGATTGACCTGAAGGTAACGCCTTTCTTCGAGAAAATTCCGCTCAATGAGATTAAGCCCACCCATGTACGTCAGTGGCAGAACTCTCTGACCAGCTATCGTGATGAGAACGGCAAGCCTTACTCCCAGACCTATCTCAAGAGCATCAACAACCAGCTCACGGCAATTTTCAACTACGCAGTCAAGTATTACGGGCTGAAAGAGAATCCCTGCCACAAGGCCGGCAGTATGGGGAAAAAGCACGCCGATGAGATGCTGTTCTGGACGAGGCAGGAGTTTCAGACCTTCATCGAGGCCATGAAAGACCGCCCTGCCAGCTACGCAGTATTCATGACGCTGTACTTCACCGGAATCCGTGAGGGAGAGCTATTGGCACTCACGCCGTCGGACATCGACTTTGAAAAGAAGACCCTGACGGTGAACAAGAGCTATCAGCGGCTCGGCAAGAAGGACATTATTACCACGCCGAAGACGCCCAAGAGCAATCGCACCATCCCTATCCCGGACGGTCTTTGCACCTGTTTGCAGGAGTATATGTCCCATTGCTACGGGCTGCAAAAGGATGATCGGCTCTTTCCCTACACCAAGAGCTTCCTGTACCACGAAATGGAGTATGGCTGCAAGGCATCCGGTGTGAAGCGTATCCGGGTGCATGACATCCGGCACAGCCACGCCAGCCTTCTGGTAGAGATGGGCTTTTCCCCACTGCTGATCGCAGAGCGGCTCGGGCACGAGAAGGTACAGACCACGATGGACACGTACAGCCACCTGTACCCCAACAAGCAGGTAGAAGTAGCCAGACAGCTTGACGACATCATGCCGTGAGCCTCTGGCTACAAAAAAGGCTTCAGATGTAGCCAATTTGTAGCCAGTCAAAAAGTAAAATCCCGAAAAACGCTGTATTATCAACGCTTTTCGGGATTCAGGTAGCACTAAATATTTATTCCCACTCAATCGTTGCTGGCGGCTTGGAAGTGATGTCATAGACGATGCGGTTAATTCCGGGTACCTCGTTGACGATGCGGACAGAGATTTTGTCCAGCACTTCATAGGGGATACGTGCCCAGTCAGCGGTCATAAAGTCACTGGTGGTCACACCACGGAGAGCGAGGGTGTAATCATAGGTGCGGCCGTCGCCCATAACGCCGACGGAACGGCAGTTGGTCAGGACAGCGAAGTACTGACTGATCTGCTTGTCCCAGCCTGCCTTTGCGATTTCATCGCGATAGATGAAGTCAGCCTCACGCAGTGTATCGGCCTTTTCCTTCGTAACGGCGCCAATGATGCGGATTGCCAGACCGGGGCCGGGGAAGGGCTGACGCATGACCAGATATTCCGGCAGACCCAGCTCACGACCCAACTGACGGACCTCGTCCTTAAACAGCAGATCCAGCGGCTCCAAAACGCCCTTAAACCGTGCCACGACTTCGGGAGGCAGCAGGCGGTTATGGTGACTCTTAATCACATCTGCATCGCCCTTGCCGGACTCGATGACGTCGGGATAAATTGTGCCCTGTGCCAGGAAGTCCTGATTGGTGATGCCGAAACGCTCAGCTTCGTCGCGGAAGACATAGCCGAACTCTGCGCCGATGATATGCCGCTTCTCCTGAGGATCTTCAACGCCGGCCAGCTTGGTGAGGAAGCGCTCTTCCGCATTCACGCGGACGAAGTTGACGTCCCATTTTGCAAATGCAGCTTCGACCTCGTCGCCTTCGTCCTTGCGCATTAGACCGTGGTCAACAAATACGCAGGTCAGGCGATCGCCAATTGCTTCTGCAAGCAGAGCGGCCAGAACAGAGCTGTCGACGCCACCAGACAGAGCCAGCAGTACGCGGCCGTTTGGACCGATTTCCTGCTTTAGGCTTGCAACTGCGTTCTTGCAGAAGTCGCCCATGGTCCAGTCGCCCTTTGCCTTGCAAACTTCATAGAGGAAGTTGCGGATCATGTCGGTGCCATGCTCGGTGTGATTCACTTCGGGGTGGAACTGAACGCCATAGAAACCGCGCTTTACATCTGCGATTGCCACATTGGGGCAAGCGTTAGAGTGGGCAACCAGATCAAATCCCTCAGGCACGCGAGCCATATAGTCACCATGGCTCATCCAGGAAATGCCGTTCTCAGGCAGACCCTTGAAGAGGGGAGTGTCAGTGTTATAGAAGGTCTCGGTCTTGCCGTATTCACGGGCAGAGTCGTCTTGTGCCTCGGTGACCAGACCACCCAGAGTGTGAGCCATCAGCTGGCAGCCATAGCAGATGCCCAGCACGGGAATGCCCCAGGTGAAAATTTCGGGGTCTACATGGGGGGACTCCTCCAGGTAAACGGAGTTAGGACCACCGGTGAAGATGATGCCAATCGGGTTCTTCGCTTTAATGTCGGCCAGCGGAGTGGTATAAGGCCAAACTTCGCAATAAACATTGCATTCGCGGACGCGGCGCGCAATCAGCTGATTGTACTGACCGCCAAAGTCCAGAACAATGACCAGTTCGTGGGACATAAAAAGTTCCCCTTTCTTTATTTTTGAAAACAGCGAGTGCAGAACGAGTGATTACGCCCGTTCTGCACTGCATTTATAGGTGTTGTTTTCGATGCAATCAGATTTGAGTCACATCAACCGGGATTAGATCCACGCTGCGGCTGAACTCGCGGACCGTCAACATAGCGTGGGCAGTGTCGATTGCGGTAACGCAGGGGACAGAGTGCTCCACAGCGCAGCGGCGAATCTTGAAGCCGTCAGTCTGGGTAGACTCGTGGCGGCTGGCGGGAGTATTGATGACCAGGTCAACTGAACCGGAGCGAATGAGATCCTCGATGTTCGGGGAGCCTTCCTTGATGCGGTTG
>CAVITM010000134.1:0-2730 GCA_963645455.1 Moraxellaceae bacterium
GATGCATACCGGATAAGCATTTCTATAACGGAAGTTTGTCATAAGTGTCAGTTCCTTATCGCACATTCTCTGAAGATTCAGGGATGTTTCACCTATGACATTACCTACCTGCATGATAGTTCCGCCCTTCTTGCAGATATAAACAGAAGACTCTGCGGTATAACGGCTGCCGGCTGTTTCAAAAACATAGTCCGGACCGATGTTGTTGTAATATTTCAGAATCTCCTTCACACTGTCCTTGTCCTTTGTATTGATGACTCTGGTGGCACCTACCTCAAGAGCCTTATTCAGGCGGATATCGTAAAGGTCAACCGCTGTAATATCCGTGATGCCCGCTGCCTTCAGAGACATGATGGTGACAAGGCCGATGCAGCCTGTGCCCAGGACTACTGCTGAATCGCCAACATGGATGCCGGAACGGATCACTGAGCTCATACCAACTGCCAGGGGCTCAACCAAAGCTGCTTCCAAAGTGGAAACATTGTCCGGAAGCTTGAAGCACAGCTCTGCCGGATGAGTGATGTATTCACGCATCGCACCCAGGGTTCTGGGAGCAGATAAGAATTCCATTTCGCTGCAAAGATTGTATTTGCCCTTTTTGCACCATTCGCACTTGCCGCAGAAGGTTCCCGGCTCTACGCAGACACGGTCGCCCACCTTCAGGTTTTTCACATCATCAGCGACTTCCACAACGGTTCCGGCAAATTCATGTCCCAGGATAAAGGGATAAACATCCGGAAACTCCGGCTCACCGAAGGAGTAAAAATGCACGTCTGATCCGCAGACACCGCAATACTCCACTTTTACTTTTGCATAACCCGGCTTCATCTCCGGCATGGGAGAATCCCCGATCTGTATCTTTCTGTTTTCCAGTAATAAAGCTGCTTTATTGGTCATTTTCTTTTCCTCCTTTTTCAAAAGTCTCACGTAAGGTTGCGGCATCCCTCGCCAGCAACTCCTCTTCTGTTCCAAGATGACAAACGCCTGGTTTGTCATAAACACTTTCAATGATCAGACATCCGCTGTAACGGCTTTCCAGTATGGCTTCTGCTGTTTTCGCAAAACCTGAGGTTCCCATTCCGAGGAGGGAGCCTGACAACATGCTGCCTTTTCCGTCTTTTAAATGAACACCGCCGATGACGTCCTCCAGGTCTTTAAAATAACGGGCCATGGATGTACCGTTCTGTGCATAGAGATTCTGCGAATCAAAGAAGATCCTGACCATGGGATGGTCAACGGCATCCAGCAGGTTTCTCACACGCTCTGCGCTCTGGTTGATTTCGAGCCAGGTCTCCATATTGTCCTTCGCTGCTTCATCAGCCAAACGCTTGATGTATTCCACAGCTTTGTGAAAGGAAGCGCCATCCACGATATCGTTTTTGCCAAGAACCGGAAGCAAGAAAGACCTACAGCCAAACACCTTGCTAAGTTCCATGGTTTTCTCCACCAGCCTGACTGCAATCTCTTCTTCCTCGAAGCTTTTTGCCATGGTAAAGCTGTATTCATCCACAAACTGGGGGGAAAGGGAATGGATGGCGATGCCGTATGTCTCTCCAGCCGAAAGATAGCTTTCCACTCTGCCGGGATCCGCAAGGCCTTCCCCACGGAAGACCTCCGTTCCGACTCCCAGTTGCAGGCAGTCCAGGCCACTTTTTGCTGCCATTTCGGCTAGCTTATGGCCTCTTGCCCTGACCGACCATTCACATACCCCATAGTCAAACCTGCTCATATCTAATCTTCCTCAGGGAGAAGAATCACCTTGGTCGCCTGTCTGTTCCGAACTAACTCCAGACCTTCCTCCCATTTTGAGAGAGGCATTCTGTGTGAAATAAAGGCCTGCATATCGATTTCATCCTTTTTCAGGAGTTCCAGACAGTTCTTCCATGTGGTGCTGTCATAACCCATGTGGCCTACCAGTACGACGCCCTTGAGGGCCATCTTATCCAGTGAGAAGCCAAGGGGCTTCGGGCTGTAGCCGATCTTGATGATCTTGCCGCCGTTTCTTACAATATCGATGGCCTGCTCCAAAACGATGGGAGCACCGGCTGCATCGATGACGATGGCCACACCTTCCTCACCGGCAATCTCCTTCACTTTGGCTATCACATCCTCTTCCTCATCGGATACGACAAAATCGGTAGCACCCAGCTTCTTTGCCAGAGGGAAACGAACCGCCTTATCCTCTGACATACCAACAGCGATGATTTTTGCTGCTTTTCCGATGCGGGCTGCATTCATGGCGAAAAGTCCCATGGCACCGCAGCCGAAGACTACTACGTTCTGTCCAGGAAGAAGTCCGCCTTCCTGGATCACAGCCTTGTAACCGTTGCAGAGAGGATCCATCATGGCTGCTTCTTCGTATTTTACATTATCCGGAATCCTGTAGAGGCAGTTGGGGAAGGTCATGAGCACATCCCCGGGAATCTTCACATAATCTGCGAAGCCGCCGTCCATATCATTTCCCATGCCCTTTCTGTCGGCGCAGAAGAGATATTCGCCTCTGCTGCAGGCATGGCAGACACCGCAGACATGACCTGTATTATCAGAAACCACCCGGTCGCCCACCTTCCAGCGGGTCACCTTGGAGCCCACCTCACAAACTTCACCGGCAAACTCATGGCCGATCACGATGGGATAGGGGACGGTCTTGCCTTCAACGGTTCCGTACATCAGTGTCAGGTCGGATCCGCAGATGGCTGCTGCCTTAACCTTGATGAGGACATCATATTC
>CAVITM010000134.1:2740-6200 GCA_963645455.1 Moraxellaceae bacterium
GTATATTCAAGCTGATAAGGACCATAATCTTTTTTAATAACCGCTTTCATTGTCATATCCTCCTTTAGAATTTCTCGTCATGTTCGTTAATGAAATCCATATTGAGCTTCAGGCCAAGACCCGGAAGATCCGGAATCGTCATGTAGCCATCCACAGGCTTGGGTGCATCCAGATAAGTGTTTGCTGTAATGCCTTCAAAGAGCTTCAGTCTCTCCAGGAAGGGTGCATTGTTAAAGGCACTGATCAGATGGATGTGAATATTTTCCATTGCATGGGGTGCAAATTTGATGTTGAAGGCCTGTGCCATGGCACCGATCTTCAGCATTTCTGTGAAGCCGCCTGCCCGGGTTCCGTCACACTGGATATAATCTGTACCGGAATTCAGCAGCAGATCTCTGGCTCCCCATTTGGTATATTCATGCTCGCCGGTAGCCAGCGGCAGATCTGTGGTATTCTTATATTTCTTCAAGCCAGGCATATCATCTGCAAACACCGGCTCCTCCAGGAACATAATGTCGTAATCCTTGACACGGTTTGCAAAACGGGCGCCTGTGGCTGCATCCCAGCAGTTGTTGGCATCCAGCATGATGCCGATCTCCGGTCCTACTGCATCTCTAACCTTCCGGACACGGACCAGATCACGGTTCGGATTCATGCCGCCTTCCACGCCCACCTTGAATTTGATGTTTTTGTAGCCGTCAACCTTGACCAGATTGACCATTTCCTCCACCAGCTCCTCATCAGAGTAGGATGTCCAGCCGCCGCTGCCGTATACCGGAACTTTTGTCTCCGTACCGCCGAAAAGCTTGTACAGAGGCATGCCCAGGATTTTTCCCTTTAAATCCCAAAGGGCGATATCTACAGCTGAAAGAGCACAGAACATCAGGCCTTTGCGTCCTACACCTCTTAGGTAACCGAACATCTCATACCAGATTTTTTCGGTTTCAAAAGGATCACGGTCGATGAGCTTGGGGGCAATGTTCTTTTCGATCAGCATCTTGGTGGCTTCCCCACCTACCTCGTGATAGGTGACGCCAAAACCTTCCAGACCATCCTCTGTGGTTACCCGGACGATGGTAAAACCGATGCATTCCACCTTACGGGTGGCATCTGCAAATCCGCCTGTGATAGGCTGTGATACCAAATGTACTTTTATATCTTTGATCTTGTTGCTCATAAGTGTCTCCATTCTGCCCTTTGGGCTAAAATATTTTATGTTTGATTAAGCTGCCTGAACTGTCTTTGCCTTTCTGTTATTCGCATAGGAATCCAGGATGATGGCGAAAAGAAGGACGATACCACGAACGATGTACTGCAGTGAAGCATCCACGTTCAGAAGGCTCATGCCGTTGTCGATGGCTGCCATAAAAATGGTACCTACCACTGCTCCGATGACTGTACCTCGGCCACCGGTGATGGACGTTCCTCCAACGACGCATCCTGTAATGGCTGTGAACTCATAACCGTTACCACTGTTTGTTGTAGATGAACCAAGACGGCCCAGGTAAACAAGAGAAGCGGTTGCTACCATGGCTGCATGGAGCAGATAAAGCTTCATGATTTCCTTTTTAACATTGATACCGGAGAGGGTCGCTGCATCCATATTTCCGCCGATTGCGTAAATGTAACGGCCGAATTTTGTATTGTTGCTGATGTAGGATACGATCAGGGTCAGGGCTACGAGAATCAGCATGGCGTAGGAGAAGCCTTTGTACATAAAGAAGACAAAGGTGATCACAGCTGCCAGAACTGCCACAGCCATCATTTTCGGAATCACCTTGTTCCAGCGGGGCTCGATCAGTCCCTGGGCAATACTCTTTTTTTCCTTGGAGATCGTCAGAAAAATGTAAATCACGATGGCTACTGCACCGATGATCAATGTGGTGTCATTCATAGTTCCGCTGATAGAGGGAAGGTAACCGTTACCCATCTTGTCAATGATGCCGGTTGCCGGTCCGACGATCTTACCGCCGCTGATGAGCTGGTTGATACCCAGGAAAACCAGCTGTGTGGTCAGTGTAATGATGAAAGCCGGCAGCTTCATGTAACCGATGAAGAGACCATGGGCAAAGCCGAATACCAGGGCAATGGCGAAAACGATAATTACCACCACGATGGACGGCAGGGAAGTGTTCACCTGAAGGAGGGCGCCCACCATACTGAGCATGCCCAGGAAACGGCCGGCTGCCAGGTCTGCATTGCAGGTGATGATGATCATGCACATGGTAATGGCAATGATGGAACAGATCGCCCCCTGCATCAAAAGGTTGGAAAGATTTTGGAATGTCAGGAACATTCCGCCTGTAATAATCTGGAAAATAACAAATACAATCACCGTCTCTACGGCAAGACTGTTTTTATAGAACAAACTGAAAACATCGACTTTATTTTTTTCTTTACTCATGATGCCACACCTCCTGTTGCTGCCAGGGCGATATCCTCCTGGGTCAGCAGTCTTTCTCGATTGTCAAATTCTCCGCTGATGCGTCCTTCTCTCATGACATATACGCGGTCACTCATGCCCAGAACCTCAGGCAATTCCGAAGAAATCATAATGACGGCAATACCGTCTGAAGCCAGCTTATTGATCAGTCTGTAGATCTCCGTCTTGGCTCCGATATCAATACCTCTGGTTGGTTCATCCAGGATCAGGACCTTGGGACCTGTCATAATGGCCTTGGCCAGACAGACCTTCTGCTGATTTCCGCCGGAAAGATTGCCCACCTTCTGTAAAATGGAAGGGGTCTTAACCGTCAGTTCCTTCACCAGCTCTTTTACTCTCTCCAGCTCCTTGTCCCGGTTGATGAACATGCCGCCCTGAATGAATTTATCCAGGCTCGACAGTGAGGCGTTGTAGGCAATATCCGAAGAAAGGATGAGACCATATTTTTTTCTATCCTCTGAAGAGTAGAAAATACCGGCTTCAATGGCTTCCGTGGTGGTTTTAAACCGGGGAATTTCTTTTCCCTGATATTCCATTTTTCCGGTAATGGCACCGTCCATGGCTCCGAAGATGCTCATGGCCAGTTCCGTTCGTCCGGCACCGATCATGCCGGCGATACCAACGACCTCGCCCTTGTGAACCTCCATATTGACGTGTTGAAGGAGCCACTTGTTGTTAATACCATCGTAGAGAGACCAGTCTGTCACCTTCAGAGCCACATCTCCGATGGGACAGTTTCTGGGCTCAAACCGGGTAGTGATCTGGCGTCCCACCATGCCGTTGATCAAGGTTTCCTCTGTATATTCACTGGCCGGCTTGGTACTGATGGTGTGCCCATCACGGAGAATGGTAATGGAATCCGAAATGCTCAGCACCTCATTTAATTTGTGGGAAATGAAAACGATGCTCATTCCCTTTTCTTTCAGTTCCATGACCAGCTTCAGAAGATTTTCGGAATCATCCTCCGGAAGAGGCGCTGTCGGCTCATCCAGGATCAGGATCCGGCAGTCTTTATTC
>CAVITM010000135.1:0-5984 GCA_963645455.1 Moraxellaceae bacterium
GGTAATACCTGTCTATGTTCGCTTTATTCCACTCCAGACTCTCCTTGAACCACAATTCAAATCTCCAGGAAGATACCTCTTCCATGCCATAGCGATGGATCAGATGCCTGATCATGGCCGTCAAAATCTCTCTCCATCTGTCTTTGTCCGGAAATTTATCCTGGGTTTTCTCCATCACCAGAATATCTTTTGCGTTTTTTTGCAATCTTCTGGGCTTCATTCCCAGTTCAATATGTGGTTTTAACTCATGCCTCATGAGAAAATCCAGAATAGAATCCAATCTGGAAAAATTATAAGCCTCTCCTTCGCCATACAGATTAATCAGCATTTCCTCTGAAAATATATTCCAGAACCTTACATATTGAAAGTGCAATGCCTCCTTCATGTAGATCAGATGTTCCCGCAGTTCTGAGTTAAGCAGATCCTCTGCCGCCCCGATATTGATCATATTTACCCAGAAGGTGTGGGTTTTTTCCTGTGTCAGTACGGAAAATTCTGCCCGCTCATCTTCCTGGATTCTTTGCTTTTCCTGGCGGATCCCATCGTTTCTTAAAAATTCTTCCAGCCGGGGTTCTATGACCTGCCTGTTCTTATCCTGTTCGTCACTCTGAACCTTGTCTTTGGACTTTTTGCGAAATTCGGAAGGGGTCTCACCGTATGCATTCCTGAAGGCTTTGTATAAAAGCGTCACACTTGCAAACCCGTTATCAAATGCGATCCTTGTCACGGGCTGATCCGTGTAAAGCAGATCATCTACCGCATGGTAAAGCCTGACATTGGTAAGATAGGTGGCAAAATTCATGCCATAATTTTTCTTGAAAAAGCGGGACAGATACCCTTCTGAAAGATAGAGTTTTGCCGCCAGGTCACTCAGACTGATGGGCTGGTTATAGTTGGTTCTGATGTAATTGTTGATCTGGGAAATCCGGTTTTCGAATTTATTTTTATCCAGATCAAGCTCCTTATCTCCGGCTTTTACTAAAAAATGAACGGCAAGAATGTCCAACACCTGATAGCACATTGCGATGCGTCCAAAGCTTGCCGCTCCGTTCTGGGTACCGAGATAATGATTCAGAAGTTTTTTCAGCGTATTTCGAAGCTCTTCATATCTATCACTGTTTTCTTTTGTAGAATCACACCAAAAAATAATATCTGTGCTTTGGAAAACGTCGCTGACCAACTGATAGGGAATATACAGGCATGCGAACAAAATGTCTTTGGAACCCACCAGCGCATGTTTTTTATTTGCATTGATAACAAGTATATCCTCTGCTTTCATGTGGGTTACATTGCTGCCGATCGTGACTTCCATGCTGCCTTCCAGCACAAACAAAAGCTCGATCTCCTGATGAAAGTGTTCCCTTTCTTTTGTGTCGTTTCGCACTTCCACCATCAGTTGTGTTCTCTTGCGACGATCTTCCATTGCATTCTACTCCTTGGCCATCACCGTATTTCCTGCCGGATCCATCTCGCTTTTATTGTACTAGTTTTGGCCCTGGTTTTCGAGTAGAACTTTTATTTTTTCCTCGTTCTCTTTTCCTTTTTTATTTGTCATTTTGATCATCATGAAGAGGATGGCCGCAATCAAATAGAAGATACACGGTGCAAGATTGATGACCTTATTCATATTGGTGAGGACGCCGGCACTCATGTCTGTATTCGCCACAAATCCTACTGCGGAGAGAGCTAATACTCCTACAGAACCACCAATGGCGTTTCCAAGCTTTGTACCAAAGGAAAGGCAGGCGCTCAGTGTTCCATCTGCTCTGTGTCCTGTGCGGAGCCAGTTATCATCCATGATCTCAGCCACCAGTGTATAGCATGTCATCGGCTGAGTATTTAAGATTCCCCAGATGAAGTGAAGCACAATCAATGCAACGAGTGAAAGCTTTACCTCTGCCGCAAAGTAAAGTGCCACGCAGCAAAGTATCTGTCCGACACTTCCAATTGCGCCAATATATTTTTTATCAAATCGGTTTAAAAGCACTGGGCAATAAACTGCGGGAAGCAGCGTGCCGATACTCATGGCAGTCATACATGCCGCCATTTTTCCGGCATCTCCCAATACATAAATGAAATAGTACGCCATGATTCCCATTCTTCCCATGATGGCAGTCAACGCAAACATCATGGCAAGGACAAGCAGTCTCGCATCATGATCCTTAAATACCTGTACAAATGAGTGAGTCAGGCCAGTCTTTTTTTCTGCATCTTTCTCTGTGGGTACCTGCTGGATTTTTTCACGAACAGAAGCAAAGCAAATCCAAAGGCAGGGAATCGCGCAGACAGAAAATACAACTGCCGCAAGAAAATATCCTCTTCCGCTGGAAGCGGAGCCATTGCCAAAATATAGAATCAGCGGCATCGCCACTGCACTGATGATAATGTTTGCAATACCAGCCGCAAGATTTCTCGATCCCTGCAAATGCACGCGGTCTTTGTTTGAAGTGGTCATGCAGTTTGGCATATTTGCTACCGAAATGCCCACTGCCGTATAGACCATTCCGCAGCAAATATATGTGACACTGCACCAGATTGTTTTGGCTGTATTTGATATGTCCAGATTCAAAAATGTCAGACAGTTAAACAATGCCAGCAAGGGTGTGCCAAATAAAATATACGGGCGAAATCTCCCCCATCTGCTGCGTGTATGGTTCTCCGCAAGGTTTCCAAACATCGGGTCGTTGATGGCATCCCAGACTCGTGCGATCAGCATGATGGCAGAGATCACTGCCGGCATGAGTCCTACCACATCTGTGTAAAAGACGGTTAAGTACGAACTAATCAACGCCCAGGAGAACTGGCATCCAGCCTCTCCCAATCCATATCCGACGATCGTCTTCAATGGCATTTTTCCCTGTTTTGTTTCATTGGTTTCCATGATCCTTCTCCTCTCAAAACATTTGTTTCCTGTTGGACTACAATGGTATTCTACCCATGAAACGAGAAATTTGATACGTCAGCCAGAACGGAAACCCGCCCGATTCATGACATTATTTTCTATATAATTTTTCTTTTCGCGCAGGGATGTCAAAAAGTTTTACACTATTTTTGACTTTTCACTCCAGCTCCGCCCAGACAATTTTTCCATCCTTCCATTCCAGACATTTGATGGTTTTTCCGCCACGGACACGCAGGCCGCTCACCTTTCCGTTTTTCCAGGCATCCGGCAAAGCCGGCAGGAAGCGGATTTCGTTCTCATGGCTTTGCACAAGCATTTCTGCGATTCCGGCTGTACAGCCAAAATTGCCATCGATCTGAAAAGGCGGATGATTATCAAACAGATTCGGAAGGGTCTGGGTCCGGATCAACAGCTCAATATGCTTTAACGCTTCATTTCCCTTTCCAAGCCGGGCATACATATTGATGATCCACGCACGGCTCCAGCCGCTGTGTCCGCCTCCATGGGACAATCTTCGCTCAAGGGTACGGGCGGCAGCCTCCATCAGTTCCGGAGTCTTGTCGCGGGTAATCTGACTGCCCGGATACAGCGCAAACAATTGGGAAATATGCCGATGGCCGATCTCGACTTCTTCATAGTCTTCATTCCATTCCATAATCTGGCCATATTTTCCAACACGGATCGGAGCGATTTTCTTTAGAATGTGCTTCATTTCATCTGCAAACCCATCGTCAATTTCCAGAAGCCCTTCTGCCTGGATGCAGGCTTCAAAAAGCTCCCGTATGATTTCATTGTCCATGGTGGCTCCCTTGCAGAGCACGCCCTGTTCTCCACTGGGCAACACATATGTGTTTTCCGGAGACAAGGTCGGACAGGTAACAAGATACGCTCCATCCTCCACCAGATAATCCATCAGAAAAAGTGCCGCTTCCTGCATCGTGGAAATCCCGTCCGGCAAATTCAATATACAGATCCCCCAGTGGCTCATAGTGCCGCTGCTCCTCCGGGATACCGGACAACCCAAAGGCGCACAGCTCCTGGGCCTGGCGGATTTTTCCTTCAAAAATCAGCTGGCGGATCTTAGGAAGCACTTCCCTGGCAGAAGGATTGATCCGGTTTCGCGGTCCACCAAACCATACACTATCCTCATTCAGCTGGATTCTCTCTGTCCAGGGAATTCCAAAAATCATTCCGCCAAGTTTTCCGTTCCCGATCGGAAGCGCTTCATTCCAGTGATCCGCCGGTTGATCAAATTCTATTTTATACAGCTCAGGCATGTGTGCATTCTCCATCTACCACAAATCATACTGTTTCATTGTTTCCAGATTCCGATACTCATGCTTCTCATAGTAGCCGATCAGCTTGCCATGATCTCTGAGCGCCACCATGTAAACATCCTTGTTCTGCTTTTCATTATGAAATGTATAGACCATGTTATGGCTCTCGTCAGACGCAAACCACGCGACTGCCTGCCGGATCTTTTCCCTCGATTCCGGGTTATGGCAGTCCAGTACACTTCTTCCCATCAGCTTGTCTCCGCCTCTCTTGGCATAATTTTCAATTGCCGCAGGATTCATGTATATAATTTCATGGTTCAGATTGCATATGACTATAGCTGCTCTGTCCTGATCTACGATGCTCTTGTAGAAGCTTACATAATTCTTGGATTCTGCAACCTTCTCATTGTCCGGTTCCTTTTGAATGTTCATCTTTTCACTCCTTTATCCAATTCCTTTTAAATTTCAGTTTCTCTTTAAGGAGTACAGCAGGTGGTCACTTGGTGGTCACTCGGTGGTCACTTGGTGGTCACTTGGTGGTCACTCGGTGGTCTCCCTACCATTTAAAGTGACCAATAATATCTTTACTCGCGACTCTCATAATACTGTTTTAATATAAAAACAGAATCACGCATATTGGCATGCCTCCAAGGTTTTATCTATTAAAAAAATGCTTCATCGTCTCCTTCAAATCATCACTAAATTCTTCCAAGTCATCTATGGTTATTGCGCCTTTATTCAATAGTTCCAACATAATGTAAAACTGATTGGATCTGCTCATTTCGCATTGTACACCACAATCCTTTTTATCCTCTCTAATTCTTTTCTCCAGCTTCCAAAACCTTTCCGAAGCGTCTCCCTCTCCGCTTAGTATTGCCATATATTCTTTGTTTAGCTTATCCATATAAGCCTCTTGCCATCCGACTATTTTATTGCGAAATAGTTTCCAATCCTTTTCTGAAAATCTGTTCATAATTACCTCCTCCAGTGTTTTCTGGAGCATATCAACATCCATCTTGTAAATTGCTTCCTGGACGGCGATGGCAGCCGGACGCGAAATCACCGACTCCAGCTGTGATAGAATTTCTTTGCTATAAACAGAAGAAAACTGTAGACCGAAGACGGATCCTTTTGAATCTGCGGGTAAATCACTCCCGTGTCAATGCGCGTCAGGAAAGACTCGCCCTTCATTAGCGCTTCCAGCCGTTCCATAATGTCCGGCGTAGCAGTAGCCAGCACTTCGCGGATAATGTCATTGCTGCCGGTAGATTGCCAGAATGCTTTTGGCCGACAGTTGTTATTAAAATATCCGATGACAGACCAGGGATTGAAAATATCCGTATCACCAAAACGATATCCATCGTACCAATCGCACAACTCCTGATACTTTTCGGATGCTCCATAATATTCAGCTATTTCCTGCACTTCGTCTGCAGTAAAGCCGAAATATTCGCTGTATCGATTATCCAGAATGGAATTGATTTTCAGGTTATTCAACCCGCTGAAAATACTTTCCTTTGCGACGCGAAGAATTCCGGTGAGAAAACCGAAGGCCAGGTGGGGGTTATCCTTTAACCCACCAGAAAAGAAATTCCGCATAAAATTTACGATTTCCGTGTAAAAGCCGCAGCTATGTCCCTGCTGGATAGGCGTATCATATTCGTCAATTATGATGACGGTCTCCTGCCCCCAGTGCTTGTGCAGCAGCAGTGACAGAAGCTGCAGACCCATCTGATCATCCATTTCATCGGCTGTATCACTGGCAATCCGACGGTACTGCTCTTTTTCATAAGTATTCAATGCAT
>CAVITM010000136.1:0-754 GCA_963645455.1 Moraxellaceae bacterium
GGATATAATGCAGCCAGGACTGGGAGATCAGGATAAAGGTAAAGGAACTGGCAATGCCGATATTTACCGCTTTGTCGGCAGCTTTTTTTCCATAAAATTCGCTGAGCATATCTGTCACGAGAAAGGTGGAGGCAAAGAGAATATTTCCAAGGGTCTGCTCCATGCCAAAAGCATTTACCACGATCAGCACCTCGATATTTGCAGCAATGGTGGCCAGTACGGTCCAGCAATAGAGTCCATTTTCGCCAAACAGCCGGAAAAAGACGAGCACCAGTGAAAAAGTCACAACAAGGGATACAATCAGTAGTAGTTCGTTCATTTTTTAATCCTTTCTGCGGTCGCGGCATTCACAGAAGCTGCGGCGCGGTCGCAAGGCGTATCGTACCAAAGCACAGAGAAAAATGCAAGGGATTTTCATATGCCTTCGTCAATCTGACGGAAAAATCAAAAAAACTTTAGGGAATCCGTGCATAGCAAACAAGGGGCGGATTTTGTATAGTAGGTACAGATGAAAAAAGAACCATCGTTTCAGTAAAACATATATTATTTTTTAGGAGGACAAACACATGTCAAGTTTATCATGTAAGAACATTTGCAAGGTGTATTCCAACGGCTTTGAGGCTGTTAAGGATTTCAACCTGGAGGTAGAGGACAAGGAGTTCATCATCTTCGTAGGCCCTTCCGGATGCGGAAAATCTACCACACTTCGTATGATCGCCGGCTTAGAGGAGATCTCTTCTGGCGAGTTATACAT
>CAVITM010000136.1:764-5981 GCA_963645455.1 Moraxellaceae bacterium
ACTGGAAGATATTTCCTCCGGTACTCTTAAGATCGATGGAAAGGTGATGAACGATGTAGAGCCGAAGGATCGTGATATCGCAATGGTATTCCAGAACTACGCTCTGTATCCTCATATGACTGTATATCAGAACATGGCATTCGGCTTAAAGATGCGTAAGGTTCCCAAGGATGTCATTGACCAGAAGGTTCGTGAGGCAGCTAAGATCCTGGATCTGGAGAAGCTGTTAGACCGTAAGCCCAAGGCTCTTTCCGGTGGACAGAGACAGCGTGTTGCTATGGGTCGTGCCATTGTCCGTAACCCCAAGGTATTCCTGATGGACGAGCCGCTGTCCAACCTGGATGCAAAGCTTCGTGTGCAGATGCGTTCTGAGATCTCTGCATTACATCAGAAGCTGGGCGCTACTATCATCTACGTTACACATGATCAGACCGAGGCTATGACACTGGGTACCAGAATCGTCGTATTAAAGGATGGTATCATCCAGCAGGTAGATTCTCCCCAGAAATTATATGCTGAGCCGGACAACCTGTTCGTAGCAGGATTCATCGGATCACCTCAGATGAACTTTGTAGATGCTGTCTGCAAGATCAACGGCAGCGAAGTAACATTGACATTTGATAAGTTCTCTGTTGTTCTGCCTCCGGCAAAGGCACAGAAGCTCATCGACGGCAACTATGACGGCAAGACCGTTGTACTTGGTATTCGTCCTGAGAATATCACAGATGACAAGGATGTAGTTGCAAACTGCGCATGCAAGGTAACCACAGAGGTTACCGGATACGAGCTGTTAGGTGCAGAGGTTCTGTTATACTTCAGCGTAGGCGGCGCAAAGATGACTGCCAGCGTATCTTCTACAACACCTGCACGTTATGGCGATACCGTAGTTCTGGCATTTGATCCCGATGCAATGCATGTATTTGACAAAGAGACCGAGCTGACCATTACCAACTAGTCCTAGAATAAAAACGATTGATAGTCTGACATATTTCGGTATGTCAGCCTATTTGCATTTTACCCAAAGTGTGGTATCATGAGGGATATATGTGGACCGGACAAAATGAGCCGTGATCCGCAGCGTATGGAGGAAGAACAATGTTTGATTACAGACAGTACAAAAGAAACTATTTTATGCCGCCTGAAGTCTGCATGGACTGGGCAAAAAAGGAATATGTAGATAAAGCACCGATCTGGTGCAGCGTGGATCTGCGTGATGGCAATCAGGCGCTGATCGAGCCTATGAGCCTGGATGAGAAGCTGGAGTTTTTCAAGATGCTGGTAGAGATCGGCTTCAAGGAGATTGAGGTAGGTTTCCCGGCAGCATCTGAGACGGAGTATGAACTGGTACGCACCCTCATCGAGGAGAATATGATCCCTGAGGATGTGACGATTCAGGTACTGACCCAGGCGAGAGAGCATATTATCCGCAAGACCTTTGACGCGGTTAAGGGCGCACCGGGCAAGGTCATCGTTCATGTATACAATTCTACCTCTCTGGCACAGCGGGAGCAGGTATTTGCCAAGTCCAAGGAGGAAATCAAGCAGATCGCCATCGACGGCGCCAAGCTTTTAAAGGAGCTGGCAGATGAGACCGAGGGCAACTTTGTATTCGAATACAGCCCGGAGAGTTTTACCGGTACAGAGGTGGATTATGCGGTAGACGTATGCAATGCCGTACTGGATATCTGGGAGCCGAGAGAGGGATTTTGCCCCATTATCAACATCCCTGCCACGGTAGAGATGTCCATGCCCCATGTGTTTGCACAGCAGGTGGAGTATGTCAGCAAGCATCTGCATCACAGAGAGCATGTAGTACTTTCCCTACATCCCCACAATGACAGAGGCTGCGGAATCTCTGATGCGGAGCTTGGTATTTTAGCAGGAGCAGACCGTATCGAGGGCACTATGTTTGGAAACGGCGAGCGTACCGGCAATGTAGATGTGATGGTGCTTGCCATGAATATGTACGCCCAGGGCGTAGATCCGAAGCTTGATCTGTCCAATATGCCCCATCTGGTGGAGGTATATGAGCGCCTGACCCAGATGCATATTGATATGCGTCATCCTTACTGCGGCAAGCTGGTATTTGCTGCATTTTCCGGTTCCCATCAGGATGCCATTGCCAAGGGCATGAAGTTCCGTGAGACCAATGACCCGGATCACTGGACGGTGCCTTATCTGCCTATCAATCCGGAGGATGTGGGACGTACCTACGACAGCGATGTGATTCGCATCAACAGCCAGTCCGGCAAGGGCGGCGTTGCTTATATTATGGAGCAGGCCTATGGCATCAAGATTCCCTACAAGATGCGTGCGGATTTCGGCTATGCGGTCAAGGACGTATCCGACCACAGCCACAGCGAGCTGTCTGCCCAGCAGATTCACGACATTTTCATGGAGCGCTACAAAAAATATACACCCATTTTTGACGTCAAGGGCTGTCATTTCCGTCAGGAGGATGGCATTACGGCCACCGTCAATATTATTTCCAACAACCGCAAGGATATCGTAGAGGCCAGCGGAAACGGACGCCTGGATGCAGTCAGCAATGCATTTGTTGAGAAGTTTGAGCATCCCTGTGAGCTGATCTGCTATGAGGAGCATGCCCTGACCGATGGCTCGGATTCCAGTGCTATCGCTTATGTGGGTATTCAGGATCAGAATGGCAAGCAGTATTTCGGTATCGGCATCGATCCGGATATCATCCGTGCATCCATTGATGCGTTGATTTCTGCCATGAACCGAAGCCTTGAGGCAGAGAACGCGTAAACGTAAAGAGGAAGAAATTATGAGAGAGCATAAGAAAACAGCCGGTGTGATCATTGGTCTGCTGTTTGCAGTATTATTGATTGCGACCGATACACAACCGGTACAGGCGGCTGTAAAGCTCAGTCAGACGGCGGTGAGTCTGTGCGTCGGAGACAGCACGAAGCTGGCTGTCAGCGGGACGACGAAGAAGGTGACCTGGAAATCCAGCGCACCCAAGATCGCCAGGGTCAATGCCAATGGAAAAATCAAGGCACTGAAAAAAGGCAATGCCACCATTACCGCCACGGTCAATAAAAAGAACTACACTTGTCGGGTTCGTGTCAATCGCACCTTCAAGATTGACAAGAGCAACGTCACGATCAAGAAAGATACCACTGTGAACACCAATTTGTCGGTCAATGGCAAGGTGACTGCCACGATTAAAAATAAAAAGATCTGTTCCGTGACCTTTGGCACGTGGAATGGCGACAATATGCCCTGGACCATCGTACCAAAAAAGGTTGGCACTACCACCATTACATTTACTAATTCGGCGAATAACGAATATTGTATTCTGAATGTGACAGTGACGGCGCTGCCCTCCAAGGCAACGTTCCGGACATCGGAGATCAGTACCGGGGCAGATGCGCTGGTGATCGGTGAGAATCAGCTGAATGTGACCTTCCAGCTGGATCGCAAGGCATCCAATACCGCTTTTGTGGTCTATGATGCGGATGGCACTGTGGTGAGAAAGCTGTCTCTGGGCACAGTTCCGGCCAAAAAAGATATTGCACTGGCCTGGAATGGCACGGATGATGAGGGAAGAGTGCTGGCCGGCACGTATACCTATGCAGTTGTTGCAGACGGCAACCGCTCGGTGGGAGGCACGGTGACAGTGCTTGCAGCATCTCCTTTTGGAAAGGGTGATGGCTCCCAGATCAATCCCTACCGTGTATCGAATCTGGCAGAGCTGTATCTGGTTCGTGAGTACAATGGTGCCCACTTTGTGCAGGATGCGGATATCGATTTTAATTCATCTGCATTTTCATCCCTTTTTGATGATAAGAATCCCTTTAATGGCACCTATTGCGGAAAATATGACAAAAAATCCTATCAGCTGAAAAATGTTCTGGGATACAATTCCATTTTTGGAACCATCGGTACAGGCGGTGCCATCACCGATGTGACCATGAACAATTGCGTGATCAATATGACAGGCAGCCTTCTTGCAATGAAAAATTGCGGCACCATCGAGAATTGCTCCGTGAACGGCAGCGTTTTATGCAATGCCGGCTGTCAGGCGTCCATGCTGGTTCTCTATAATGAGGGCACCATCCGGGATTGTAGCGTATCCGGAAAGCTGACAGTGAATCTGACAGGAGCAGTGACCTCGGCGACACTGAAGGCCGGAGGAATTGCCCTATATAATGGCGGCACCATTGTGGAATGTACATCTTCCGTGGATATTACCCAGCAGCTGCAGATCGCCACTTACAATGCAGCATGTACGTATGAGATCTATTCCGGCGGCATCACGGCGGAAAATGCTTCCACCGGTTTTGTGACCAAATCCACCTTTAGCGGAACGATCAACGCACAGGTTGTCCTGCCCCAGGAACTTAGAGGCACTGTGGCGGCCGGCAGCATCTATTCCGGTTACGCCGCCGGCAATAACCTTGGCTATATCGGACAGTGCGTCAATGCCGGCTCGGCAAAGGATCTGTCAGCAGCAGGTACAGGAACGGGAATGATACAGTAGGAGAGAGCCATGAATATCTTATCACCATCACTTTTAGCAGCAGATTTTGCCAGACTCGGAGAGCAGATGCGCATCGTGGATGCAGCCGGCGCCCAGTATTTTCATGTGGATGTTATGGACGGTATGTTTGTGCCCAATATCTCCATGGGACTTCCGGTGCTGCAGTCGATCCGTAAGGTGACAAAAAAGAAGCTGGATGTTCATCTGATGATCTGTGATCCGGAGCGGTATATCAGCGATTTTTCAGATGCAGGGGCAGATATTCTGACGGTGCATGCAGAAGCCTGCAGGCATCTGGATCAGACCATTCGTGATATTAAAAGAGAAGGTCTGATGGCAGGCGTTGCGCTCAATCCGGCGACACCCCTGGATGTGCTGGATTATATTTTGCCGGAGCTGGACATGGTACTTCTCATGACAGTCAATCCGGGCTACGGCGGACAACGGATGATTCCCTATACCCTGGACAAGGTTCGGCAGCTTCGGGATTATGTGGATGAGAATGGCTTAAGCTGCGACATCGAGGTGGATGGCGGTGTCAAGCTGGACAACGTAGATCAGTTTTTGGAGGCCGGGGCCAATGTGATCGTATCCGGCAGCGGTGTCTTTTGTGGTGATCTGGCCGGCAACGTAGAGGCATTTTTAGAGAAGCTGGGTGCGGCTCGCTGATTTTTGATGGGATGGTATACCGGAAAACCGCACATGAATAA
>CAVITM010000137.1:0-5894 GCA_963645455.1 Moraxellaceae bacterium
GATCCTCATCCTCGTCCTTCTCGATCTCCAGCTCCCACTGCTCTCCGTCCGGTTTTTCCACCAGCATCACCAGATATTCGTCCTCCACCATATAATGATAGTCAAAAATATCCTCCAGCGGCTGGCCATTGATCTCTAAGATCACATCACCGGGAGACAGCTCCAATTCCTCTGCGATACTGCCCGGCGCTACCTGTGCAATTTTATGTGTCTGCTTGTTCATATTCGTTCACTCCAAAAAAATAACCTCAACGTACGAGGTACATTGAGGCTATTTTATCATAAATGCCAGTCCTTATTCAACCGGGATCATCAGATCTGAGACGTCACTGATCACACCGATGTTTTTCAGCGCTTCGATCAGATGGGTGCACTGATCATTGAGGAGAATATCCTGATAAGCTGAGACACTGTTCGTCAAACTGTATTCATCCAGCATATAAGGCAATGTGCTGCCCTTTGGATAACGGATTTCTCCTGCAGATGCATCTGTCTTAAATTCAATAGTCAGACTGCCATCCAGCGACGAAGCATCCGCATCGGTAAATGCACCGTCAGCAATGTCTGCAAGCCATGCATCATAAATCAGCTGTCGGTTCTTTTCTCCACTGATCTCCTGTGAGGGGCCATAATACATGCTGCCAGTTTCTTCATCCTCCACCGGAACACTGATACTCATATAGCTGATCTGCCAGTTCAGCTCCTTGAAATTGAGTCCAAGCACTGCGGACAGGCAGCCGTCCGCATCATTGGTCAGCTGCTCTAACTGTCCGTTCAGCTGGGTGCTCAGCTGCTGATCCGTGAGTTGAATGGCATAGCTGCGTGAAGCATAGGAACCATCCTCCAGGGTATAGGTAAATGACACATATGCATAATAAGGATCAGCAGCTTCCTCTGCATCATTGCGATTGCCCTTGATCTGGTCCAAATTGTCTACAATGGTCTGATGCAGCTCACACAGCTGTTTCACATGGGCAGCATCCTCATAAGCGACGTAATCATCATTCCACGACATGGAAATCATGGTCACATCCTCTGCGTCAGGCACATAGCCTTCCACACCAAAGGCATCAAAATGCAGCAGACCCACACCGACCAGCATGACAACTACCAGGCATCCGCATTCCACCACCAGCTTTTTATGAAAGACGCGGAAGCTTTTTTCGATAAACATCTCTGCTGCAAAAAACAAAATGATACAAAAGATCAGCAGACTGGTCACAAACTGAACCGTCCTGCTGCTGCCGGACCCATCATAGAACAGATAGGTCACGTAGAGTGCGCAGCCAACGCCACCGACGATTCCAACACCCCAGCGAAAGACCGGAGCCGTCCACTTCATGGAGAGAAAATCTCCGGCGCACTCGATGCGTCTCTTCTGGTAGATCCACCAGGCCAGGGCTGCGAATACCAGTCCCACAATTGCATAAATAACAGCGATTCCTACTCCATGTGCATTGCAGGCAGTGACCTCGCTATTTATGCTGAAACCAACCCGATCAATCAAATAGGCCAGTGGAAACAGCGGATGTATATTCTGGCTGATCAACTCTTCATCCAGTCCGTAGATAAAGAGACTCACGCAGCTATTGATCAAAGATATGACTACGATATACAAAAAACTCCAGATCAGATAAAAGGCCCCTGCTGCCAGAAGCTGTCCGGTAAACATGACCATGAACACTGCAAAGCTGTAGAAAAACAGCGTTTCCAGAAGGTTCATACCAAACCATGCCCAGACAATCCAGATCTCACTGTTGGCTTTTCCAAGAATAATGAAGTTCGTGGACAGCGCGCCCAAAAACTGTGCCAGCACCAAAAGCGTCAGACCGGACAGATAGTTTGTGACAAACAGCTGTGTCCGGGTCACCGGAAACGCATGGATCATATTGGCGCTGCGGCTCTGATACAGATAGGAAAATACAGCTATGGCAATCACAATGGATGCAATAAAAATGCTGACCGGCTCGCTTCTGTTTGCGAAATGCTCCATCACGATCATAGAGGGTGTGCGGTAATCTTCATAATATTGATATCCCGCATACTCCGTATAGATCACCAGGGGATGAAGCAGGATCAGGCAAACCAGATACAATAGGGCAAAGGGCCAGAAGCGTGTCAGGTTCTTTTTATAGATTGTCGGATTAAAAAATGAAATCTTTGACTGCATAATCCACACCTCCCAGCTCATAAATAAAGATTTCTTCCAGTGTCAGGGGCAGCACATCCAGTAAAATGGGATTCATGGCACCAAGCGCACGAGCCACCTCCTGCTGCTGACCCTTTACGATCAGCGTATGTACACGACCGGACTTTGTCTGATGCAGCAGCTGTAAATGCTCCGAAAGCTGCGGCAGCTCTCCCTCGAAGGCAACCTGCACCTTTGTGACGCTTCCCTGCAGATCGGACAGTGACCGCTCGATGAGGATCCTGCCCTCATTCATAATGCCTACATGGTCGCAGACATCCTCCAGCTCACGCAGATTGTGGGATGATACCAGTACGGTAGTTCCATGCTCTGCCACATCCCCCATAATAATGCTCCAGATCTGGCGGCGCATCACGGGATCCAGTCCGTCCACCGGCTCATCTAAAACCAGCAGCCGGGGCTTGCAGCAGATCGCCAGCCAGAAGGCTACCTGCTTTTGCATACCCTTGGAAAGGCTGCGGATATTGCGTCTGACATCCACTGCCGGAAAACAGTCTCCCAGTGCATGAAAGAGCTCCATGTCAAAATTTTTGTAGATGCCTCTGTAATATTTCATCATATCAATGGTATTTGCCTGTAAAAAATAAAAAACATCGTCCGGAATATAGGCGATTTTTGCCTTTGCTGCCGGATTCTCATAGACCGGATCGCCGTCCACCAGAATCTCACCCAGATCCTGACGATAAATGCCTGTTATATGGCGGATAATCGTAGATTTTCCGGCTCCGTTGGGGCCCACAAGACCGTAGATGGCGCCCTGCTCTACATGCATATTCAGGTGATTGAGCGCACGAAAGCCATCAAAATCTTTTACAACATCACGAATCTGAATCATCGCTGCTCTCCTCCTTTTGCTAGTTCTTCAATGCGTTTGATCAGAGCTTCCTTGTCCTCTGATAAAAATAATAGCTCCCGCACAATTTCATCAAACTGCTGTAACAATGCTTCGTTCCTCCTCCCGGATACATCTGATTGCTCAGCGGCAAAGCTGCCTTTGCCGGAAACGGTATAGATGTAGCCTTCACTCTCCAGCTCACGATAGGCCCGCTGGATCGTGTTGGGGTTGATGGCCAGCTCACTGGCCAGCTCACGTACACTGGGCAGCTTTTCGTCCTGAGCAATGGCGCCTGTGATGAGCAGCCGCCGCAGACCGTCCTTAATCTGCTCATAGATCGGCTTGGCATCACGATAGTTCAGCTGTATCATGCATGCTCCTCCTCTCGTGCTTTTTTCTTCTCTTCTTCCTTCTTACGCTGACACAACTTTTTTGTACAGAGGATTTCGTTTAGCCGGCCTACTGCGTGTATCATCTGTATTAGTTGTGTTAATACACTTATAGCATATCATACAGTTACTGTCAAGGAATTTTGTGCAAAAAAAAGGAACCCACTATCGTTTCCAATAGTAAGTTCCTAACTTTGTTATTTCGATCTCATGAGATCGGGCATTTTTTTACAGCTGTGTCTCTACAAAAATATCATAGATAGAGCGAATCGCCCGCTCAAAATCATCGTTGCTGACACCGATAATAATATTCAGCTCGCTGGAGCCCTGATCGATCATCTTTACATTAACCTGTGCATGTGCCAGGGCTGAAAAGATCCGGCCTGCGGTACCCCGGGTGGATTTCATGCCGCGACCAACCACTGCAACCAGCGCCAGACCGCCCTCGATCTCGATGGTATCCGGCTTGGCATATTTATGGATGGCTGAAAGCACCTGCTGCTCCTTGCCCTCAAAATCCCGACGCTGAACAAATACGGTCATGGTATCGATACCGGAAGGCATATGCTCAATGGAGATATCATTGTCCTCAAAGGCCTGCAGCACTCTGCGGCAGAAGCCTACCTCGGAATTCATCATATCCTTGTCCACATTGACTGCCACGAAATCACGCAGTCCTGCAATGCCTGTGATGGTATATTCCGGCTGGTGGCAGGTACTCTCTACGATCATGGTGCCGGGATCCTCCGGCGCATTTGTATTTTTAATATTGATGGGAATACCTTCTTTGCGTACGGGGAAGATGGCGTCCTCATGCAGCACACCGGCTCCCATGTAGGAAAGCTCCCTCAGCTCCTTGTAGGTGATGGTATGGATCACAGCGGGATGATCGATGATCCTGGGATCTGATACTAAAAAGCCTGACACATCTGTCCAGTTCTCGTAGATCGTGGCATGCACGGCACGCGCCACGATGGATCCTGTAATATCGGAACCTCCCCTGGAGAAGGTATGCACCGTTCCATCCTCTTTTGCTCCGTAAAAGCCTGGGATCACCGCACTTTCACAATGCTCCAGTCGCTCTGCCAGAATCTGGTTGGTCTCATCTGCCAGGAAATTGCCTTCCGCATCAAATCGAATCACATCTGCCGCATCAATGAACTCATAGCCAAGATATGCAGCCATGATCCGACCGTTTAAATATTCACCGCGGCTGGCCGCATAATCTCTGCCGATTTTATTTTTAAAATTTTTCGCAATAATGGAAAACTCCTCATCCAGGGATAATGTAAGATTGAGTCCCTTGATAATCGAATCATAACGATCCCGGATCTTTCCCAGCTTTCCGGAGAATTCCTTTCCCTCTTCCGCGATTCCATAGCACTCATAGAGCATATCTGTGACCTTGGTGTCCTTCGCGTTTCGTTTGCCCGGAGCACTGGGAACCACAAATCTACGGGTCTCATCTGCACGGATAATGGCACCCACCTTTTCAAACTGCTCCGCACTGGCGAGGGAGCTGCCGCCAAATTTCACAACCTTAACCATTTTCATTTTCTCCTTCAGTTCAAATTCACGTAAAACTATACTACGTTTATTCGTAAAAAGCTATTACTTTTTACAAAAGCTGCTCATCCGGCAGCAAAATAACCCTTCCTGCCGCCAGGGATTTTTTCATATCAATGATCCGCTGATTCTCAGAGCCCCGGAATTTCAGAGTAATATTTTTCTTTTCTGCTACAAATTCTCCGTCTACCAGCACATCAATGAGGGAAAGAATCTCATCCGTCACTTCCGTACGTGCCGGGCTCTCCTTCCACAGCTGCTCATCTAACGTATAACCGGAATAGACCCAGATCGATTTCTCCGGGAAACGCTCCCGAATCGTGTGGTACAGCTGCAGCAGCTGACCCTGGTTCTCCGGCTCAAAGGGCTCGCCGCCTAACACGGTAATCCCCTGTATATAATCAGGCGCCAAAGCCTGCAGAATCTCTTCTGTCACGGCATCTGTATACTCCGATCCATAAGTAAAATTCCATGTCTCCGGGTTGAAGCAATCCTTGCAATGATGTCTGCAGCCTGATACAAACAGTGAGACACGCACCCCCGGTCCGTTTGCAATATCCGTTTTTTTCAGTGCGCCGTAATACATCCGTCGTCCCTCCATCCTTTTGGTTCAATTACTTTTTTTAGTATAATCATTTCGCACCATCCACGCAAGCAATTGACAGAGATTTTATTTTCCGCTATGATGAGGCAAGAGTCAAAACCTTTGACTTAGGAACAAAAAAGGAGATACACACCATGAGCTTTACTTATTTACGCCAGATTCCATCCCCTGGTGAGATCAAGACACAATATCCGCTCTCTGAGCGGCTGACTGCTATAAAAAAAGATCGTGATCGACAGATCAGTGATATCTTAACCGGAAAGGATGACCGATTTTTGGTCATTATAGGTC
>CAVITM010000138.1:0-5832 GCA_963645455.1 Moraxellaceae bacterium
GATCGAGACCATGAAGGGTCAGGATATCCTGAAGGATGATTTCGGCATCGGTGCATTTTCGCTATGCGTCGTAGAGGGAATGGAAAACAAGGATGTGTGTGCACTGGAGGCGAAGATCGAAGAAGTGCCACATGTCAAGAAGGTCATCTGGTATGATACCATCGCAGATCTGTCTCTGCCCATGGAGGTTCTGCCGGAGGAGATCTATGAAGTATTTAATAATGATGAAACAGACTCCACACTGATGGCAGTGCTCTATGATACGGGAATGTCTGAGGATGAGACGATGGAAGCCATCGAGCAGATCCGGACGTTAGCCGACGGGCAGTGCTTCGTCAGCGGTATGTCAGCCGTCATTACAGATATCAAGGATCTGTCCAATCAGGAGGTTCCCATCTACGTAATGATCGCAGTCATCCTGGCCATCATTGTACTTTCCCTGACCATGGACTCCGCAGTCGTTCCGCTGTTTTTCCTTTTGAGTATCGGAATGGCCATCATCTACAACCTGGGTACCAACTTTATACAGGGAGAGATCTCCTATGTGACCCAGGCACTGGCGGCGGTGCTGCAGCTGGGTGTTACCATGGACTACTCCATCTTCCTGTGGCATAGCTACGAAGAGGAATGCACTCTGACGGATGATCATAAGGAAGCCATGGCCAATGCCATCGCCAATACGGTTACATCCGTTGTGGGAAGCTCTGTAACCACAGTCGCCGGTTTCGTGGCATTGTGCTTTATGAGCTTTACCCTTGGTCTGGATCTGGGCGTTGTCATGGCAAAAGGCGTAGTCTTCGGCGTGATCGCCTGTGTAACGATCCTGCCGTCTATGATCCTTGTATTTGATAAGGCAGTACAAAAAACCAAACACCGGGCCATCATCCCGGATATGGGCGGTATCGCCGGATGGGTGGTCAACCATTATAAATGGTTTATCGCAGCATTCGTGATTATCCTGGTACCTGCCATCTATGGCTATACACACACCGATGTGTATTACGATCTGGCAGGCACGCTGCCGGAGAATCTGCCCAGTATCGTGGCCAACCAGAAGCTGGAGGACAGCTTCGATATGAATGCGACCCATTTGTATCTGATTGATTCCTCCCTGCCTACCAAGGATGTTGTAAAAATGATCGATGAGGTCAATGAGGTGGATGGTGTCAAGGCGACCATCGGTCTCGAAGCCATCATCGGAGCAGGCTTCCCCAAGGAAATGCTTCCTGACAGCCTGCTGGATGTAGTAGAGAATGATGAATATGAGCTGTTGTTAGTCAGCTCCGAATATGCAGTAGCCTCCGACGAGGTCAATGCACAGTGCGAAAAGTTGGATGAGATCCTTGATAAATATGACACGAAGGGCATGCTGATCGGTGAGGCTCCCTGTACAAAGGATCTGATCAACATTACCGACGAGGATTTCGCCCGCGTCAGTGCGGTATCCATCATCGCCATTTTCGTCATCATCTTCTTTGTATTTAAATCTGTCAGCCTGCCCATCATCCTGGTGGCAGTTATTGAGTTTGCCATCTTCATCAATATGGGTATTCCGGCCTACACCGGCACGGTACTTCCGTTCATCGCATCAATTGTCATCGGTACGATTCAGCTGGGCGCCACTGTGGATTATGCCATATTGATGACGAATAAATACAAGACAGCCCGCTACAACGGTCTGGAGAAAAAAGAAGCCATCACACAGGCACTGCAGGGTTCCATCCAGTCCATCATCGTCAGTGCACTCAGCTTCTTCTCAGCAACCTTTGGTGTTGGTGTATATTCCAATATCGATATGATCAGCTCCTTATGTATTTTGATGTCACGAGGCGCGATCATCAGTATGTTTGTAGTTATTTTCATCCTGCCGGCCATGTTTATGATCTTTGATAAACTGATTATCAAGACAAGCCGCGGATTCAGACAATAAAAATCAATAGGAGGACAGAGACCATGAAGATAAAAGAATTGCAGAAAAAATTCCAGAATAAATTTACCATCCGTATGCTGGCAGGTGTGCTGGTCGTAGCCATGGTAGGCGGCAGCTTCGCAGCAGGCTATATGACCGGAACAACGGAGCAGGCCATTACGGTAGAAGCAGCAGAAAAATCCGAGCTGGAGGAAAAGATCAGTGAGCTGGTCAATACAAACAAGAGCTCTGCAGATGATACCACCAAGGATGAGACCGTGTATGTCATCTCCGATGCAAAAGGAAATGCGGGCAAGGTCATCGTTGAGGAGTGGCTGAAAAATCGCGACGATGCAGATACCATTGAGGATGTATCTGATCTGGACGGCATCACCAATATCAAAGGTGATGAGACCTTTACCCAGAATGGTGACAAGCTGACCTGGCAGGCAAACGGCAGCGACATTTATTATGAAGGAACCACCGAGAAGGAAGTGCCCATCAGTGAGAGCGTGACCTACTATCTCGATGGCCAGGAGATTGAGCCGGAGGATCTGGCAGGCAAGAGCGGAAAGGTAACGATCCGTTTTGATTATGAGAATCATGAGAAGACTACTGTAGATGTAGACGGCAAGCAGATTGAAGTGTATGTGCCTTTTACCGTGCTGACCGGTATGGTTGTCAGCGATGATTTCACCAATATCGAAGTCACCAACGGCAAGGTCATTTCCGATGGAAAAAATAATATCATCGTCGGTTTTGCAATGCCCGGCTTAAAGGACAGCCTGGAGAAAGAGGACAGTGATTTTGACAGCGACATCGATTTCCCGGAGTATGTAGAGGTTACGGCAGATGTTGAGAATTTCTCCCTGGAGATGACCGCATCCATCGCCATGAACGGACTGCTCAGCGATCTGAGCCTTGACGATCTGGATCTTGACAATCTGGCAGATTCCATCGATGAGCTCTCTGACGGCAGCCAGCAGTTAGAGGACGGCAGCAAGGAGCTGAGGGATGGCATCGCTACTTTAAATGACAGCATGGAGGAGTTCACCAGCGGAGCCACCAGCTTAAAGGATGGCATCGTAAGCTACACAGACGGTGCAAAGCAGTTGAATGATGGTCTCAAGACATTAAACGAGAGCGTCGGAACACTTTCCGATGGCGCTGAGACATTAGATTCCAGTGCAAAAACCATCGCAAATGGTGTGAAGACCCTGGATAAAGCGCTGAATACCGAGATGACCAAGAGCGAACAGAAGGCAGCGAAAAAGCTGGTATCTGCACAGTTTGCAGAGGGCAGTGCAGCCTACAAGCTCATCTACAATTCAGCCACCAGCAATTTTACCGATACCATGACTTCTGACGCTACGGTTAGTCAGATTCAGAGCGGTATTTCTTCCATGGGCTTAACCAGTGACGCAGTAGTTTCTGCACTGGCACAGTATTATGCACAGAACGGTTTCACGGATCCTACCACCGGCAAGACCTACACCGCAGCACAGTGTCAGGCGACCATGTCCGGCAGCACCACTTATGCAGCCTTCTTTGCCAGCAGCGTATTAAAGGGCGGCCTGGCACAGGGCATCGCCAGCGGCATCGCTACCAACGGCTCTGAGGCTGTGGGCAAATCCGTTGTATCTGCCTGCGAGAGCGCAGCAGAGAGCGCAGCCATCCAGGGCGCTGAAAATGCGAAAAAGACCATCGCTGCCCAGATCGAGGCAGTGGATGAGACCAGCGGTTATTCTCTGGTGACCGGAACCAAGGCACTCAGCAGCGGTATTTCTACTCTGGCAGCAGGTGTTCCGGATCTTGTAAGCGGTGTGGAGCAGCTGGCAGATGGCGCAAGCACGCTGGTTTCCAACAACAAGGAACTGAAGAGTGGTGCAAGACAGCTCTCTGATGGTGCAAATCAAATCGCAGATGGCGTAACAAAGCTGGACGATGGAGCAAATGAGCTGTATAATGGAATGGTGACATTCAACGAAGAGGGTATTTCCAAGTTGGTAGACGCCTTCAGCGGAGATGCACAGGATCTGTTGGATCGCATTGACGCAGTCGTACAGGCAGGTGAGAACTACAACACCTTTACCGGACTGGCAGACGGTCAGGTCGGCAGCGTGAAGTTCATCATCAAGACCGACAGCGTAAAGGCAGAGGAAGACTAATCTCGTAGGTGTGGGGTACCGTATATGAACTGGTTAGAGACGATTCTTGTGACGCTTGGCATATCACTGGATATATTTGCAGCCATCGCCTGCAAGGGCGCACAGCTATCGAAAATAGAAAAAAAGCCGCTGATCAAGCTTTGCGTGCTGTTTGCCGTCTGGCAGACAGCCGCACTCTATGTCGGCAGCACAGCAGGAGCGTTTTTACGCAGACGTGAGCCGGATCAGGACGGCAGCGTGACCGAGATTATCGCGGTGGTTATATTCGGAGTCCTTGGCATTCTTATGATCGTAAAGGCTTGGAAAAATGATGCGATTTTGGAGCGCAGAAATGATAAATATGCCTGGAAAGGGCTGGTGGCACGGCTGGCGCTGATCAGTATCGGTACCTTGATGCTGGGTGCAGCCCTGGGATTCCTGGGCACAGCCTGGACCCTTTTGCTCATCGCGATTTCTGCATTGACCGTGATCGTGGTGATCGCCGGTCTGTATGTGGGTTATCATTTTGGCTATGAGCAGAAGACAAAGGCCTATGCCATCGGCGGCGTGATGCTGCTGGCAGGAGCAGTAGATACTGTTATTCGCTATGTTCTGGTCTAAGCAGACGTTCAATGAGACGTGAGGCCTCACTCCGGGTGAGATGGTCGAGATCGACAGACTCTTGGCCGGCAGAGGTATTTGGCAGCAGCCGCAGGAGCTGTTCCTTTTGGGGAATGGTGATGGGCTGCTGCTTTTTTAGTCTCATCTGCATGGGAGCCGGCGCAAATGCTTCCGGTGCCCTATCATAAAAGTCGGCGGAGAGCCGCTCATAGACCAAGGCTGCGGCATAGGCATCGGAGGCGGCCCGGTGTACTGCACCTGTATCGAGGCTGTACAGCTGCCGCAGATCCGTGAGCTTCTTGGACTGTTCGGCCGGCAAAAAGCGTCTGGCCAGCTTGAGGGTGTCGATGCAGCTTCGCTCAAAGGGCAGCTCTGCATTGACGCAGGCCTGCATGAGAAAGCTGTAGTCGTAGCGCAGGTTGTGCCCCAGCAGCGGCAGCTCTCCGGCGAATGCCAAAAAGCGGGGCAGCACGGCGCTGAGCTCTTCTCCCTGCTGGGCCATTTGCTGGGTGATGCCGGTGAGTTGTATGATGGTATCACTGAGATCGCAGTGGGGATGGATCAGTGCGGAGAAGGTCTCCCGGGGCTGTCCGTTTTCCATATGAACCGCACCGATTTCCAGAATGCGGTCTTTTTTTACATTTAACCCGGTCATTTCCAGGTCAATCGCCAGGTAGTTCATGTATCTGCCTCCGGGGAATAGATCACGACCGGCAGTTCTCCATTATTTGCCAAAATGGATACCAGCGTGCTATAATTGGTGTCGCATTGGCTGAGTGCATACAGATTGGTGCCGTCGTGGTGTTTTTCTGATATGTACGCCGTATATAGCGAGGTGAAAAAAATGAAACAGACAAATAACAAAAAAAATACGAAAAAACAAATCATTGCAGGGATCATCGCCATCGTTCTCGTGATCGCCATGGTAGTTCCCATGGTACTCAGCGTGCTGGTGTAGCGTGGCTGAGTCGCAGGCTGAACCGCAAATACTATACTAAAATGTGGCCTCTCTGTCAATTGTGGCCGTGACACGTATAAGTGGCTATGTCCGTAGCTCCCGCGAAGTTTATCAGGGCTGCTGGCTCGGCGGCACCTCTCAGACTGCTCCGAGGTCGATTCTGTTACGGGTATTCCGTGAACGCAGCAGCGCGAGCG
>CAVITM010000139.1:0-5682 GCA_963645455.1 Moraxellaceae bacterium
CTACAAGGCACTGCCCACACTGGCATTTACCCATTTCCAGCCGGCACAGCCTACTACCGTGGGCAAGCGTGCGACGCTGTGGATGCAGGAGTTTTATCTGGATCTTGAAGATTTGGAATATGTGCTTGGCAGCCTGAAGCTGCTGGGTTCCAAGGGAACCACCGGCACACAGGCCAGCTTCAAGGAGCTCTTTGACGGAAACGACGAGATCATTGACAAGATCGATCCCATGATCGCTGAAAAGATGGGCTTTGAGAGCTGCTATCCGGTATCCGGACAGACCTATTCCCGCAAGGTGGATACGAGAGTTGCCAATGTGCTGGCAGGCATTGCAGCCAGTGCCCACAAATTTTCCAACGATATCCGCCTGCTGCAGCATTTAAAGGAGATCGAAGAGCCCTTCGAGAAAAATCAGATCGGATCCTCAGCCATGGCCTACAAGCGCAATCCTATGCGCAGTGAGCGAATCGCTTCACTGTCCCGCTATGTGATGATTGATGCACTAAACCCGGCGATTACTTCTGCGACCCAGTGGTTTGAGCGCACACTGGATGATTCAGCCAACAAGCGTCTGAGCATTCCGGAAGGCTTCCTTGCCATCGATGGTATTTTGGATCTGTGCCTGAATGTGGTAGACGGACTGGTAGTATATGATAAGGTCATCACCAAGCGCCTCATGAGTGAGCTTCCCTTTATGGCGACAGAAAATATCATGATGGATGCCGTAAAAAAGGGCGGCGATCGTCAGGAGCTGCATGAGCGGATCAGACAGCTTTCCATGGAGGCAGGCCGTCATGTAAAGGCAGAGGGCAAAGAAAATGACCTGCTGGAGCTGATCGCTGCAGATCCGTCCTTCGGACTTTCTCTGGAAGAATTAAAGGAAAATATGGATCCGGCAAAATATACCGGACGGGCAGAGTATCAGGTAGAGCAGTTCTTAAAGAATGTGATCAACCCTGTGCTGGATGCTAATCAGGAACTGCTTGGTATGACGGCACAGATTAATGTATAAGAGAATCGTAACGAATAGTAACATTTTATATAAAATTTTTGTTGACATGCGCTGGCAATTATAGTATAGTATTTTTTGTTGAGTGCTTCAACAAGCTGCCGTGGCTCAGGCGGTAGAGCGTCGCATTGGTAGTGCGGAGGTCACGGGTCCGATTCCCGTCGGCAGCTTTTCGATGAGGATGATCAGAGTAGATTCTTTGATCATCTTTTTCATTTTGTCGGGAATTCATGTAGGTGGGATTCTTGACTTTTTATTTTTACAATGGTACGATAAACGCGAATACGAGATGAAACGAGGTGATCGCATGGACAGTTCTGATAGTCATGGGCATAAACGGTTGAAGGATAGACATCAGCTGTCGAATGTGATCGCAATCCCAGCATGATGTCCATCGTTTGTTGACGGTGGTTTTTTTATGCCCTTTTTTCATAAAAATGAAGAAAGGAGATACATGTTGTGGAAGAGGAACTTTTTATTCCCGAGCGCCCAGATTATGAAGAAGAGCTCTTAGCGATCCTGGATTCGGATGCCAAGCCTTCCGAGCTTCGTGAGCGCCTGGATGATTATCATGAAAACGATATCGCAGCGATTCTGCAGCGGCTGGATAAGGACGCGAGAAAGCGTCTGTTTATGCTGCTGAGTGCCGAGCGTATTTCTGAGGTCTTTTCTTATGTAGAAGATGATGAGATCAAGGGCTATATGCAGGAGATCAGCCCGGAAAAGCTGGCTGAGATCATGGCATCCATGGATGCGGATGAGATCAGTGACATTTTAGATGAGCTGAACGAGGAGGAACGCCTGCAGGTCGAGGCCCTCTTGGATATCGAGACGAAAAAGGATGTTGAACGTATTGCATCCTATAACGAAGATCAGATCGGTAGCTACATGTCTACCAATTATATTCTGATCAGTCGGGATCTGACCATTAAGGAAGCTATGAAATCCCTGGTGGAGCAGGCGGCTGACCATGATAATATTTCGACGATGTATGTGGTGAACCGTGACGGTACTTTTTACGGAGCACTGAGCCTGAATGATCTGATCATTGCCAGAGAGCATGATGAGTTGGAGGATCTCATCGCTACGTCTTTTCCTTATGTATATGCAAAGGAAGATATCAGCGATTGTATCGAAGAATTAAAGGATTATTCCGAGGATACGATTCCTGCATTGGATAATGACAACCGTGTCATCGGTGTTGTGACCGCCCATGATATCATCGAGATGGTAGATGAAGAGATGGGAGAGGACTACGCCATGTTCGCCGGCTTGACGGCAGAGGAGGATCTGAACGAATCCCTCCTGCAGTCCATGAAAAAACGTGTGCCCTGGCTTGTGATTTTATTTGTCATGGGTCTTGGCGTATCGACGATTGCTGGCCTGTTTGAGCATGTTATGGCGGAGCTGACACTGATCGTTACCTTCCAGTCCCTGACCCTGGGTATGTCCGGTAATGTAGGTACCCAGTCCCTGGCTGTGACCCTCCGGGTGCTGACAGATGAAAATCTGGACAGTAAGCAAAAGTTTCAGCTTGTTTTCAAGGAGATGCGCGTAGGTATGGCAAACGGCCTGCTTTTAGGCAGCATTGCTTTTATATTTATCGGTGCATATATCATGCTGGCAAAGGGACAGCCTGCGCTGAACGCATTTGCCATCTCCGGCTGCATCGGTCTGGCGCTTTTAGTAGCCATGACCATCTCCAGTATGACAGGCACAGCCATACCGCTGTTTTTCAATAAGATTAAGGTTGACCCGGCTGTGGCGTCCGGACCTTTGATCTCTACGGTCAATGACCTGGTGGCAGTTGTGACCTATTATGGTCTGGCATGGGTTTTGCTTTTAAATGTATTAAAGGTCACCATTGTGTGACAGCTAAAAAAGGAGTATCAGTACGATGAAAAAAGAACCATTTGTAACAAAGGAACAGCTGGAGCGCATTGTGGAAGAGTATCCCACTCCCTTTCATTTATACGACGAGGCAGGGATCCGCGCCAATGCACAGGCAGTGAAGGATGCATTTTCCTGGAATAAGGGCTACAAAGAATATTTTGCTGTCAAAGCGACACCTAATCCCTTTTTAGTAAAGATTTTACATGAGTACGGCTGCGGCTGTGACTGCTCATCCTTGGCTGAACTGGTGCTTTCCGATGCATGCGATATCCGTGGAGAGGATATTATGTTTTCTGCCAATGATACGCCGGCAGAGGAGTTTGTGAAGGCGGCAGAGCTGGGTGCCATCATCAATCTGGATGATTTTACTCATATTGCATTTTTAGAGGAGACATTAGGCTATATCCCGGAGACCATCAGCCTGCGGTACAATCCGGGCGGTGTCTATGAGATCAGCAATGGCATCATGGACAATCCCGGGGATGCAAAATACGGCATGACAAAAGCACAGCTGTTTGAGGGATATCAGATTTTGAAAAAGAAGGGCGCCAAGCGCTTCGGACTGCATTCCTTCCTGGTGAGCAATACAGTGACCAACGATTATTATCCGACGTTGGCCCGCACGCTGTTCAACCTGGTGGTAGAGCTGAAGGAGCAGACCGGCATTGAGATCAGCTTTATCAATCTCTCCGGTGGTGTGGGAATTCCCTACAAGCCGGATCAGCTTCCTAACGATATCGCCGTGATCGGAGAGGGTGTACACCGCGCCTTTGATGAGATTCTGGTACCGGCAGGTCTGGGCCATATTGCCATCTATACCGAGATGGGACGTTTTATGTTGGGACCTTATGGCTGTCTGGTGACCAAGGCGATTCATGAAAAGCATACCTATAAGGAATATATCGGTGTGGACGCCTGTGCAGCGAACCTGATGCGTCCGGCTATGTACGGCGCTTATCATCATATTACGGTTATGGGCAAGGAAAATGAGCCTTGCGAGCATATGTATGATATTGTCGGGGCGCTATGTGAGAATAATGATAAATTTGCCATTGACCGTATGCTGCCCAAGATCGACAAGGGCGATCTGTTAGTCATCCATGACACCGGAGCACACGGCTTTGCCATGGGCTACAATTATAACGGCAGACTCTGGTCTGCGGAGATTCTGCTGCAGACAGACGGTACGCCCAAGCTGATTCGCCGTGCCGAGACAGTGGCAGACTATTATGCCACCTTTGACTGCTTTGATGAATTTAAAGGCAAGCTGCAGTAATAGGATCTTTAGACAAAATGCTTGCATTTAAAATAGAAGTATGATAACATATGCTTTGTTGAGCGCTTTGCTTGGCAAAGCATTCGCCGGCGTGTCGGAATGGCAGACGATGCAGACTCAAAATCTGTTGGGCGTACGCCCGTGCGGGTTCAAGTCCCGCCGCCGGCATTATAAAAAGAGTAGGGTTTTCGCCCTACTCTTTTTGCATATATAGCGAATCGCCTGAACCAATGCAGGTTCAAGCGACTCGACATGTAACGGATCTTTTTATTCCGTAACTTCTACAACAGTGACATCAATGCTCATGCCGTTGACAGTCTTTGTAGCGGACAGTTCAGAGAAATCCTGCTTTTCAACCGTCAGCTTCTCAGTAGTCACTGATCCATCAGCACCATTTACAGTGATGGTAACAGTCTCTCCGGAAAGGGTAGCTGTATAAGTACCTGCCACCTCCTTCATCTCAAGTGAAGAAGTATCAAGCATTTTTCCGGTTACATTTCCTTCTGCATCAAAGCTAAGCTGCATAACGTCCATGTTCATTGCAGTTCCCTTGTAGGACTTGCCGGCCAGCAGAGCTGTGATATCCTTTGCGGCTTCTTTTACAGTTACCTTGCACTTTAAGGTCTTGTCAGCTTTCTTTAAGGTAGCGCTGACTACTGCTTTTCCGGCAGACTTAGCTGTTACTTTTCCTTTTTTCGTTACAGCTGCAACGGATGCCTTGTTGCTCTTCCAGGTGATCTTGTCGCCGGCTGCATTCTTAACGCTTAACTTTTTGCTCTGGCCAACGGTCATGGTAAGCTTGCTCTGGCTTAAGGCAGGCTTTGCTGCTGCAAAAGTGGGAACAGCCGCTGTGGTCAGTAGCAGTGTGGCAGCTAATGCTGTGCATAAGATTCTCTTGAAATTTCTCATTGTTTTTTCCTCCATGTTTTTGTTTTTCTTAATCTGAAACGATCATAGCACTTTTAAAAAAGAATGTTGCTATACAAAATTTGGCCGATGTATAGCAAAACTGACAGATAAAAAAATATGTTTTATGGTCTGTTACAAATAACAAAAAGAGTTTTTCGTTTCCCTTTTTGATAGAGATGAGATATACTACGTATAGCATGAAGTTTATCAAAGAAGGAGAGCAATCATGACAGTAAATGAATATGTAAAGAAACGTTTTGGACGTTTTATGGATCAGTGCACCTATGAGGAAATCTATATCGCCCTTCTCGAATATGTGAAGCAGACAGCGAAAGAAAAAGAAAAAAATGATGAGAAAAAGAAGCTGTACTATATTTCTGCTGAGTTTCTGATCGGAAAGCTTTTATCCAATAATCTGATTAATCTGGGACTTTATGATGAAGTGAAGGGTGAGCTGGAGGCCTGCGGCAAATCCCTGGCAGAGCTGGAGGAGCTGGAGGCAGAGCCCTCCCTTGGAAACGGCGGTCTGGGCCGATTGGCGGCATGCTTTTTAGATTCCATCGCAACACTGGGACTGCCCGGAGACGGTGTGGGC
>CAVITM010000140.1:0-3877 GCA_963645455.1 Moraxellaceae bacterium
AAGTTCTCCTGCATGATACTCCATATACTCCGGCTTAAACATCTCTTCTGTAAAGTCAAGTCCCAGTACCTGACTAACCATACGATTCAAATGACTTCTCCTGCGATTTAAATCACCGGAAATATAATCATCCAGAAAATTCTGATCCAGTTCCTTGAGTTTTGCATCTTCCGGTCGCCCTTTCTCATCCTTTTTGTAACCGAATGAAAAAGCCTTCAGCACATTGAGATCAATCTTGTTCTGTGCGATTGTTTCCTTTTGCGCCGACGAAAGATCCTCAACTGAATTCTCATGAATCTTCTTTTCCTCCTCCAATCCCTCCATCATTCGAAGACTGATATGATCCATAACCGCATTTTTCTCTTTTGCCACTGCATCGAGACGCTTATCCTCACGTCTTTGCTTGTAGGTCTTTTTTGCAGGTGCCTGAATCTGTATCGGACGTCCCTCTGCGGTTTTCAGTTCTTGAAAGATCCGGCATTGTTCCCGCCAGTCCTTACGAACATTTGCATTGCGCCTGAACACCTGCTGCATCGCGCTATCTGTCTGCTGCGCACGCCGCTGTTCAATCGTCTGTTCCGGTGCGAGGTCCCAACTCTGTAAAGTTGTCAGATGTTCCCGCATCTGTTGCTGCTGAGGATTCAACTGAATCGGCTCCACCTGTTGCTGCTCCACCTGCTGTTGCGAAATCCGTTCCTGCTGTCTTACCTGAAATTCATCCATAATCATATCCTCCTCATTTTTTACCAAACTACCCGTCTGTAGCTATAAGATACTTTTTTTGCCTGCGGAAGCAACCGCTGCATCAGCCTGTGAGACTGCTCATTCACTGCCTGCAGAGCAGCCGGTGTCTCCGGCGGATAAGACTTCTTTGCGTATACAATCACTGTCTTTAAAAGTGCATTCAGTGTTGTGCGGCTTGCATCTCCGATCCACAGCGCACTAAGCGTCAGCACATCACAGCAGGAATGATCCATCGCCGCATAGGCCTCGATCCTGCCATCTTTTACCAGTGCAAAGCTTAAATCCCGCTCAATTTCCTTGCTGGTAAGCATTTGCTGGGGATGTGGTGTTCCCAGGGAAACACTGCGCTTTTGCGCGGCACGCAGCATCTCATCCGAAAGCTGTGAAAATGCCCGAATCTCTCCCCCGGAGCATTGTCTGGATATCTGCCCGGGATCTACATCCTTTAAATCTCCCAGCTTAAACAGATAAACATTGTAGCCGTTATCAGGTTCCAAAATAAACTTCTTTTTTTCTAAAAACGGAAGAAGCGGCTCGTTGTCCGGCTGCGCGACGGTAAATGTAAGCGCCATGGAACCAATCTCCGGAGTTGACTCGATCAGCTCCGTAAGACGATTGATCATAAAGCTTCCACCGCCCTTTCTCCGATAGGCCGGAGCCACATAGAAGGATTCAATATAAAAACAGTCTCCTAAAATATAGCCTGCCAGACATCCGCATGCGACCTGATCCATCACAAGCCCCATCACAATCAAGGGATCACCACGTCCAAGCGCCTCGGCAACTTCCGGCAGCAAAAGCGGCAAAAAAGGTTCTAAATCCGCATCATCTAAAATACCCACCTCAAACTGTCCATCCAGCAGCAGCTGCTGCTCCAATTCTTTTTCTGTCTGATCCGCCATGTACATTTTCTCCTTTATCTGTTTTTATTTTTTCTGTACGATTTCACTAGCGCTCTTATAAATACTCCCGGCAGGAATGACTCCCCGGACACTGGAAAGGGGATAGATATTCGTGTGCCTTCCGATGACTGTTCCCGGATTGAGAACGCTGTTGCAGCCAACCTCCACATAATCTCCCAGCATGGCTCCGAATTTTTTGCGCCCGGTGGGAAGCTGCTCTGTGCCGTTCCTGACCACTACCTCTGTCTTGTCGGATTTGACATTGGATGTGATGGAGCCTGCACCCATATGGGACCGGTATCCAAGAATGGAATCGCCGACATAGTTGTAATGCGGCACCTGTACGCAGTTGAAAATAATGTCGTTCTTGATCTCGGTGGAATTGCCGATGACTGCGCCCTTGCCGATGACTGCCGAGCCACGGATAAATGCACAATGACGAACCTCCGCCTCCTCATCAATGATCAAGGGTCCATTCAGGCAGGCCGTCGGTGCCACCTTTGCCGATTTTGCAATCCAGATGTCCTCTCCACGCCGCTCATATATGTCCGGATCCAGCGTCGCGCCTAAGGCACGAACCATGTCACTGATCCCTGAGAGCGCCTCCCATGGATAGGTAAACTGGGACAGATAGGCTCCGGCGATGGTCTGTGACAAGTCATATAATTCGCTGATCTTGCACTGATTCATGTCAATCCTCCTTCTTTGCAGAGTTCCCCGCAGGAGTATTCTTTTTCCTGCTGCCGGCTCTGCTGTTATTCTTATAATAGGGTGCTGCCGCGTCAAAATACCGCCGCAGTGCATAGCTATGATTATTCTGCATCACCGCATCCGTGCGTGACCGGATAAAATGCTCCAGCTTGGCCATGTATTCTTCTGATGTGATGCTGCCCTCTGCCACATAGGTCAGTCCCTTTTCCCAGCTGGCTGTCAGCTCCGGATTGAGCAGGGAACGGATCGATGCGTTGACCACATCAAAAATCATCTCTCCCAGCAGTGTCGGTGTAATAACCTGGGTCTTTTTATTTAACGCGAGATATTTATTTTTTACAAGCTTGGCAATGATCTCGGCCCGGGTGGCACTGGTGCCGATGCCGCTGCCCTTGATCTGCGCCCGCAGCTCCTCATCCTCAATAAGCTGTCCTGCATTCTCCATGGCCAGCACCATGGAACCGGAGGTATAGCGCTTTGGCGGTGAGGTCTCACCTTCCTTGATCTCATAACCGGCTACCGGAATCCGGACACCTTTTTTTAGACTGGCGGCCAGCTCCAGCAGATGCTCATCGGAGAGCTCCGCCTCACCTCCATCGGTGCTGCCTGATGCCTGATCCCCTGCTTCATTCTCCTGGGCAGAAGCGCCCTGGGACGCTCCCTGCTTTTTTTTGAAGAAGGAATATTCCATCACCTTCAGATAACCGGGATCCTTTAATACCTTAAATCCTACGAAAAATTTTTCATCGCCGATCTGTGTCACAAGGCTCACCTTCTGATAGACTGCCGGCGGATAAAAGATCGCCAAAAACCGGCGCACGATGACTTCATATACCTTCATGGACAGGTCGCTGAGGGATTTTAATGCACCCATGCCCTGCCCGGTGGGAATCACCGCATAGTGATCGGTGATCTGCTTGTCATTTGTATAACGTGTCTTTGCAATATTTTTATAGCTGCCCTTGGCTAAAATCTCCTCTGCAAAGCCGCGGACACCTGGAATATTCTTCAGTCCCCCGATATTTTTATGGATCTCCTTTGCCACTGCGGTGGATAGCACCCTGGCATCCGTTCGGGGATAAGTCACCAGCTTTTTCTCGTACAGTTCCTGGATAATCTTCAAGGTCTGATCAGGACTGATCTTGAAAAATTTGGAGCAGATATTTTGAAGCTCCGCTAAGTTAAACAGCAGCGGCGGATTTTTTGTCTCTTTTTTCTTCTCCACAGACACGACAGTGGCTTCCTGAGGCTGAATACGAGCCAGGGTATCGATCAGTGTCTGTGCGTCTTCCTTTTGCTTGAAACCGTTTTCCTTGTACAGCTTCGGCGACTGAAAATAAGCGGAGCCCTCCACTGCCTTCCACTCGCCGTCAATGGAGGCGCCGTCTAAGGACAGCTTGCCCAGCACACGGTAAAAGGGCGTCTTTGTAAATGCACGAATCTCCCGCTCCCGGCGCACCACCATGCCCAGCACGCAGGTCATGACCCGGCCCACGGAAATGACGGTGTATTTGGTGTTC